>NZ_JAUPTE010000107.1:0-18777 GCF_036701705.1 Microcoleus sp. w1-18aA5
TGCTTAAGCTTCGGTGCGCCTACCTTAACGGATCAATATCCGTTTGATGCTCAAAAGCGCAAAACCGGGATGCTCCCCAAGAATTTGCTGTCGCACCACAAACGCCAACAGCCAGCAAATCTCCGCCTTCAGCCAAACCAAAAGACCTCGCCCCAACAGATATTGCCGACGAGCGTTCTCAGAAGTAATCGGTACCGGATAATTAAAAGTATGTGGATAGCGCGATACCGCAGTTAAAAGCGCAAAAATAATCGCAGCCACCACCGGCATGATCCAAATCGTCACCTTGTCGCCCCAAGCATCAGCCAGCCCCCCCAAACCGAAATGAATCGGAATTCGATCGGGCAAAACGGCCCAAAACTTGACGATGAGCAAAACACCCAGCAAAAGCGCGATCGCACCTAAAAGCTCTACCGCCACTAAAACAGGCGAAAGCCCCAGAGAAATAACCGGCCGTTGGTTTGGTGCGTTTCCAGTCATGGCTACTGAAAATTAGATTAATATTGAAAATAATAGTATTGGTTCCAATTCCATTCCCCAACAGCTTTCGTTGGGGGTTTCCAAACATCTCGCGAGGTTCTATGACGGCTCAGGTCTTGATTGAAAAGAAAAAGTTAGAAAAACCGCCCCTAACAATACACACATTAGGCGATCGCGTCCTGCGGCAGCCAGCCAAGCGCGTCAAAAGCGTCGATGCAGAAATTCGGCAGCTAGTCCGAGAAATGCTGCAAACCATGTACAGTGCCGACGGTATCGGTTTGGCTGCCCCCCAAGTCGGAGTCCACAAACAAGTAATCGTCCTCGACTGTGACCCGGAAAATCCCGCTACACCCCCAATCGTTTTGATCAATCCCACCATCAAAAGTAGCAGTGGCGATATCTGCATCTTGCAAGAAGGGTGTTTGAGCATTCCGGGAGTTTATTTAGAAGTCAAACGCCCAGAAGTCATTGAAGTCTCCTACCGCGACGAATACGGCCGCCCACAAACCCTGATAGCAACAGAGTTACTGTCAAGGGCAATTCAGCACGAAATGGATCACCTCAACGGAGTGCTGTTTGTAGACAGAGTAGAAAACAAGCTCGCACTAAATGAAGCATTAGTCAAGCATAAATTTTCTCCAAAGGCAGTAAAATCAGTATGATGGCAGGAACTCCGAAAAGTGGTTTACTCTTAGCTCTTTCGTGCATCACTGCGATCGCGGCAGTCGGCTCCATCTTTGAGCTGTCATCGGGAGAAGCTCAACTTGGCAATTTAGTCACGGGCATCATTCTCGCCCTGAGCGTACCGCTAACTGGCATATTTTTCTATGCAGCCGTTCAGGATGCCAGGGCCAATCTATAAGAGTTATTAGTCATTAGTCATTAGTCAGCAGTTATTAGTAATTAGTAATTAGTAATTAGTCAGCAGCTAACAACCAATAACTGTGGAATAAAGACTGCTCAAAAATAACATCAGCTAACAGCTTGCGAGTTCATGACCAATGACTAATGACTAATGACTAATGACTCATAACTCATGACTAATGAAATCGGATTTCTGCGACAAGTGCCAGCCAAAGACGCTGTGGGAACCCCAGTATCCAAGTACCAACTTTCTGAAGATGGGGAATTGGTCATCGGACGCGATCGCAATTGTCAAATAACTTTAGAGTCGATCGTCCACGGCATGGTTTCCCGCCGCCACGCCGCAGTCCGTCCCCTAACTCAGGGTACTTTGACGAGATGGGAAATTTGCGACCTCAACAGCGCTAACGGAACTTATATCAACGGAAAAAAGCTCTCTGGCTGCCAAACTTTAGAAACAGGCGATCGCATCAGTCTCGGCCTTGACGGCCCTGAATTTATATTTGAATCTCCCATAACCCCTTACCAAAATCAACCCGGATTAAGAACACCACAAACGGGCAATTTTGCTGGTAGCGAAAAAGATGCTCTCACTTTAACTCAATTATTCCCGATCGCCTCCACTGGCAAACAATTAAGCCAAAAAGCTTACTTATATCCAGGTATCGCCACAGTTATTGTTGTCGTGTCGATGTTTGTCGCCGTTGGAAATTCCGCAGCATTCAACTTGCTGCTGTCAGCTTACCTCGCCGGTGCGGCTTACTACTTTATCTATCAACTGTGCGGCAAACACAAGCCTTGGTGGGTATTGCTTGGTTCGGCTTTAGCTACAGTCCTGATTCTGAGCAGCCCCTTATTAATTGGATTTATATTCGTATTTAGAGAAATTTTGCCCGGTCGCCTGCCAATCGAAGGCGAAACAATCAGTTTTTTGCCTTTTTTGACCAGAATGTTTTTCGGGGCGGGTCTAATGGAAGAATTGCTGAAAGCCCTGCCCGTTTTGGGAGCGATGTTGCTGGGAAATTGGCTGAAAAATCCCTGGCGCGATCGCATCGGCGTTTGGGAACCTTTAGACGGAATTCTGTTAGGAAGTGCCTCAGCAGTCGGCTTTACACTGTTAGAAACTCTGGGACAGTACGTTCCCAATGTCATCCAAAATGTCACTCTGCAAGCAGGACCCGACGCCGGACAATTAGTAGGATTGCAGTTGCTAATTCCCCGCATTTTGGGTTCCGCCGCCGGACACATGGCTTACAGCGGCTATTTGGGATATTTTATCGGTTTGAGCGCCCTCAAGCCCAGGAAGCGCTGGCAAATTTTGGGCGTAGGTTATTTCAGCGCTTCCGCACTTCACGCTTTGTGGAATGCGTCGGGAGCCGCCAGCGTACTTTTGCTGGCCTTGGTGGGAGTTTTGTCCTATGCGTTTTTGGTAGCTGCGATTTTGAAAGCCAGAGCTCTGTCTCCGAATCGAGAGCAAAATTTTGCAACTCGAATATTCTTTGAAAAGTGACTTCTGAGTGCTTAATTGTTAAGGTGCCAGAGCACTTCAAGCTGCCATTTTTTTCTTGTGTTTTAACCAGCTTAAACCAGCCAATGCTAAAGCTGTGCCCCCTGCTGTGAGAGGTTCGGGAACTGGTTCGGCTGCGGTATCCACTAGGGTGTAAGAAACATCAGAGGACCCCCACCCTCTAGAGTATGGAATATAGCTATCGACGATGAGCAATCCATCGTCTATATATGATTGATAGTTCATCTGTCTGTACACAGTCTCGTGACTCCACGAGTAATAGGTAAATCCTATAGACCAAGATTCGTAGCTCTCATGTACCCAGTAAAAAGGCCCTCCTGGTTCGTCTGGAGGACTGATATATTCATTTATTACATTGTAGCCGCCACTTGCAAACAGTCCGCGAAAAACTCCTTGCTCAAAAGAAGCTGTAGCCCCTGCCAAATTGTAATATTTTTCCCATCCTTCCAATCTTCCTTCGGAAACGGCAATTTCTTCAAATCCTATTCCTGTAAGCGAGGAGTTATTAAACTTAAAAAAGCCGCTACGTGAAGTATTTTCCACTTGGAAATTGTAGGTGAGTACGGCGGCTTGTGCTTGGTCAACTCCTACGAATGACACTCCTGCATAACTTAAAATTGTGCTAGCGATCGCACTTCCTAATCTGTGCCTTTGTTTGTGACTCATTGTTTTTTATTAAGCTTTACGTAACAATAGTCCGGACAGTTTTCAATCACTAACGGCAGAATGAGGGTTTCAGCCTTCTCAGTGAGGTCGAATGCTAACGGTAGAATGAGGGTTTCAGCCTCGATCTCAAAAACTGTCCGGAGTATTGACGTAAGTGTAATTTATTTGAGTCAGCGATCGCCCGTAATTATCCCCATTCTTAAAGTAAATTTTTTTGAAGTCAAAGATTGCCGAATGTAAATAACCGAACTAATACGGATGCGTCACCTATTGTATTTGTATAATTTATGACTTTCACTATGACTTTTGAACACAAACTAGAAAAATGTTTTATCGTAATCGCCAAATATTCCGACGGGTTTGTGTTGTGGCGATGCAGCAGGCGATCGTCCCGCTCCTATTGCACATTTAATAATCTTTGTCAATACAAAATTTCCAGACCTTTTGTCCCAGTATTCTCTCCTTGTGTATGATTCGCTTCTGCTTAATTGCCTGATGCGATAATCGCAACTGAACTTAGAAATTCTTCACAAATAGTTTGACTGTGGTACTATCTGGATGGCTGTGAGTAGCTGAGGGAAGCCAAGGGGCTTGATTCCTGTGGTGGTGGAGGAGAATCCAGGAGTGCTAGATAGGATGTCATTGGGATACGCAAACGTTTTCGCCCAGCGAAGTCAACCCGAACCCCTCCGCATTGGGGTGATTGGGGTTGGCAATATGGGCCAGCATCACACGCGAGTTCTGAGCTTGCTAAAAGATATCGAACTCGTGGGTGTTGCAGACATAAATGTAGAGCGGGGAATAGATGTAGCAAGCAAATACCGGGTTCGCTTCTTTGAAGACTACCGAGATTTGCTCGCCCACGTAGATGCAGTTTGCGTCGCCGTTCCAACTCGCCTGCATCACCCTGTGGGGATGTCTTGTCTCCAAGCGGGTGTTCACGTTTTAATTGAAAAGCCGATCGCGGCTAGCATTGCCGAAGCCGAATCTTTGGTCAACGCGGCTGCTGAGGCCCACCGGATTTTACAAGTGGGTCACATCGAGCGCTTCAATCCAGCTTTTCAGGAACTCGGCAAAGTGCTGAAAACTGAAGAGTTACTGGCATTGGAAGCTCACCGGATGAGTCCCTATTCCCAGCGGGCTAACGACGTATCGGTAGTTTTGGATTTAATGATCCACGACATCGACTTGCTTTTGGAATTGGCAGATTCCCAAGTGGTGAAGCTGACAGCCAGTGGCAGCAGAGCCTCAGATTCAGGTTATTTAGACTACGTGACAGCGACGTTGAACTTTGCTAACGGCATTGTCGCCACCCTGACTGCCAGTAAGGTGACGCACCGCAAACTCCGTTCAATCGTCGCTCACTGCAAGAATTCTCTGACAGAGGCAGATTTTCTCAACAACGAAATCTTGATTCACCGACAAACAACCGCCAATTACGTGACGGATTACGGTCAGGTGCTTTACCGTCAAGATGGGTTGATCGAGAAAGTTTACACCAGCAATATTGAACCGCTCCACGCAGAATTGGAGCATTTTATTAATTGCGTGCGGGGTGGAAATCAGCCTTCTGTGGGAGGAGAACAAGCTCTCAAAGCTCTGCGGCTTGCGAGTTCGATCGAGCAAATGGCTCTCGACGGTCAAGCTTGGTATCCGAAAGAGCTAGAGTCTACTTTGCAAGTTAGCTAAATCGAGACAAATCGTGTCGTTTCCGGGTGCTTTTACTTTGGGTTTGTTGTTCGTTGAAGATGGTAACTGTTCCCATGCAACCGGATTCGATGTCAGTCGATTTGAGATTGGACAATTCGGCGTGAGAAGTTCGGCGAGTGCGAGCGTCGGGTTGCCCTCAGTCGAACGATTTTAGATCTTAGATTGACAATCAAGCATCCAGGATACAAGCCCCCGGATTTATTCGTCCATAAATAAAAAACCTGTATCCGATAAAGGAGCCCCCGAATTGATCCGTGGGGTCAAGGCTAAAATCTAAAATCTAAAATCTAAAATCTAAAATCTAAAATCGATTGACTCTGCAGATGAATCTGGGGGCTTGAACTAAGGTTTAAACTTTTTTGCTCTCGACAACAGGAGTCGTGGGCAAGTATCCGTTTTTAGGTGAAGTCACGATTTATGTCAACAAAGAGCGACTATTTGACGACTGATGGTTTTGCTAACTAGCTGATTTCCTTGAGGACTCAGGTGAATGCTGTCTCGATACAAAGTTGGAAATTCGGCCGCACCATTGAAAATGGGAAGAAAATCTATGTAAGTAATTTTCTCTGTTGCTACGAGTTCGGCGAGACGCGCTCTAGCTTTGACTTCCCAGTCACGCCGAAGCGGGCCGCCGAGTTCGCCCCGCTTCGGCGTGACTGCTAGCACAAACTGGACGTTGGCGGATACAGCTATTTTCTGGATTTGGCGAATAGCTTCTAAGTTGCAGGCTACTACATCGCTGCTTGTGGCTCCGGGTGCTGCCAATTGGCGAGTCGGCACTGCAGGGAGCAGGTAGCGGCTTAATAACTCTAGCGTAGCCGATCGGGGTTTGCGATCCGGGTAAGATCGATCGCGCCCCACAACCAGAGAACAGGGAGCCGACGCAAACAAATCGTCCGTATTGAGCAGCAAAACCAAAGCCTTTGCCCCAAAAACACCGAAACGCTTGGCGTAAGCAAGTTGATTCCTCGGCCCCCAAGAATTGGCTGAGGCGTTGAGAACTTCAAAATTTGAATAGTTGACTTGTGAACCTAATTGTGTATTGTTCGCCACATTCTGTACTTGCAGTCTCAAATTCCGAGTCATAATTTCCGAGATCGTATCTGTCTGATGCGTCCACCAACCACCGTTGGCGACAGAATCTCCCAACAGCAAGACGCGCAGAGTTTCTGCAGGGGGTATCGGGGCGATCGCTCCAGTACGCATCGAATACTCGTTAATCTCAATCCGGTTGCCCAAGCGATGCACCTTCTGATTGGGCGCCAACAAATAGCCGCACTCGGCATCGGCAATATAAATCAAAGGATTACCAAAACCTAGCAGCACCCGCAGGAGCACTTCGATTGCTGCCCCCAATCCTGCGGTGACAGCCAAAATTATGAGAACAACTTCCACCACTTAACCTCGATAGAGAAGGAAAAACCCCTGCCGACACCAAGGTATAAAAAAGAATGCAACTGCAGTCAAGCTTTCATCCCTGATTGTAGTCAGTCGATTTGAGATTAAAGATTAAAGCATTGACTCGACAGATGAATCTGGGAGATCTCGCTAAAACCTGAACTTTTTTGTTTTCCAGGACTCCTGCTTACAAGCAAGTATCTGTCTTGGAGTGACGTGTGTAGGTCGCCTTTGTAAAATCTAAAATCTAAAATCTAAACTGTTATGGCTGCGGGGTTGGAGCAACTTGGCGACCCGATTAAGTCAACCGAATCGCCCCCGTGGATATAGAATTCTAGAATATACCGTCAAAATCCGCCGTCAGCCGTCAGTAAGGAACCCCACGTTTAAAAGCGGGGGCTTTCAAGACAGTCCGGCTCTGTGAGCGAGATTGAACCGAAAGCCCAAACCTTACCAGAGACAGGATCAGACCTACGTTTTTTGAGTCACGATACCGGAAAATGCGACGCTAGTTTTCCGCTCTATCGCTGAGAGTTAAACAGGCTTAAAGGGGTCAAACCAGTGCTTTCAGCCTAACAAGCTCACTAAACATTCTCGAAGCGAACATTACCCCGAAAGGGAGATTGAGGCAACCATACCTCACCGGAGAGGCAACCCGACCTCTCCAACCCCGAAAGGGGATTCAAGGCGACGGTCGTCGCAGCCGCCTTCCTCCCCATGCGTAAAGTCAGGGGCTTCCCGCTCGTTTTTTGGTGAACTTGGTGGTTTCAGGAAAATCCGTGGACTTAAAACAAATATTCAAAACGCCGAATCCCATAATCGGTGTCGTACATTTACAGCCTTTGCCAACTTCTCCCCGCTGGGGCGGAAACCTCAAAGCTATTATCGGAAGAGCCGAGCAAGAGGCTACAGCGCTGGCTTCTGGTGGCGCAAACGGTATCATAGTTGAGAACTTTTTCGACGCTCCTTTTGCCAAAGACAGCGTAGATCCGGCTGTGGTAAGTGCCATGACTCTGGTAGTTGAGAGGCTAACAAATCTCGTGACGCTGCCGATCGGCGTTAACGTGCTGCGAAACGACGCCCACAGCGCGATCGCCATCGCCTCCTGCACAGGAGCTCAATTCATCCGCGTCAACGTCCTCAACGGCATCATGGCTACAGACCAAGGCTTAATTGAAGGCCAAGCTCACCAGCTACTGCGCTACCGCCGGGAATTGGGCAGCGATGTCAAAATATTAGCAGACGTGTTAGTCAAGCACGGGCGACCCCTAGGCAGCCCCAACTTGACCACAGCCGTCCAAGAGACGATCGGGCGCGCTTTAGCCGACGCCGTAATCCTTTCCGGCTGGACAACTGGTAGCCCTCCCAATCTCGAAGACTTAGAACTCGCGAGTGCAGCAGCGGCGGGAATTCCAGTTTTCATTGGCAGTGGCGCCTCCTGGGAAAACATTTCCACCCTCATGCAGGCCGCTGACGGTGTAATCGTATCGAGTTCCCTGAAGCGAAACGGCCGCATCGAGCAGCCTATAGATCCGATCCGCGTCAGTCAGTTTGTAGAAGCCGCCCGCCGCAGCTTGTCACAGAAAGAGCCCGAACAGGAAAATAGAGATGCTAATGGCTCAAGAGGGCCAACACCGGAACCGGGCAAAGTCACAAGTAAAACGTAAAATAGGAGTTGTTGACAGTTGACAGTTGACAGTTGGCAGTAGTCAGTAGTCAGTAGTCATTAGTTAACCATTAACAGTCATTAGTCAACAGTCAACAGTCAACAATTCCCAATTATCAATTACCAAATCAAAAAATGATTCGCCGACGTTCAACCCCTTGGATTCATCGCTGGTCTCGGACTGTGATGGCAGCGATCGCAGCCATAGGCGTCGTAGAAACGGCCTATCTCACGATCGCTAAATTCACCAATGGCTCGGTCATTTGTCCCACCAGTGGCTGCGACAAAGTTCTCAACAGTCCCTACGCTACAGTCTTTGGCACAGTGCCTTTAAGTTTGTTAGGCTGTCTGGCTTACCTGAGCATAGCAATCCTGGCATTGGCTCCCAAAGCTGTAAATCCCGACACCAAGAAAGGACTGCACTCTCAACTAGAAAACAGAACTTGGCAAGCGCTATTTATCATCACTGCTGCGATGGTAATTTTCAGCAGCTATTTGATTTATTTGATGGCTTTTGAAATTCAGGATCTGTGCATTTATTGCGTCACTTCTGCCTTATTTGCGCTGTCGCTGTTTGTGCTGGTGCTAGTCGGGCGCGAGTGGGAAGATATCGGACAGTTGGTGTTTACAGGCATTTTGGTGGCAATGGTGAGTTCGATCGGCGCTTTGGGACTTTATAACAGCGTCAACTCACCTCCTCCTACTGTCTCTACCCCCGGAATTGTACCCCCTGCCGTCACTACAATCTCCGGCCCGGCACAAATGGCTTTGGCCCGCCACCTCCGACAAATCGGCGCTAAAGAGTACGGCGCTTACTGGTGCCCCCACTGCCACGACCAAAAAATGCTCTTCGGCAAAGAAGCAGCCAAAATAATTGATTATTTTGAATGCGATCCCAGGGGGCAAAATTCCCGCGCTGAAATTTGCAAAGCTGCTGCTGCGAATGTTAAAGGTTTCCCGACTTGGGAGATTAATGGTCAGTTTTATGCGGGGACACAATCTTTGGAGAAACTCGCTGATTTATCGGGTTACACGGGTCCCCGCAACTTTCAAAACTAACAGGAAAGTTGGAGATTATTATAGATGACAGATTTTAGATTGAGCGGCAGAAAATATCCTGGTTTTTAACTTAGTTTATTCTTGGCTCGTGCTGCTAAATCAATCTAAAATTTTGCATCTATAATTAATAAAAAATAGTAAAAGTTAGTGATAACGAAAAAAATAAAACAAGGTGTGGGTTTCTAGTTTTTAGCTCGGTGAATAATTACTAAAACTTTTACATAAAAATGCAATAAACCGGGTTTCTGCTACCAGAATGATTGTTGAAATGACATATTTGGGTTGCGAAACCCGGTTTCTGCTGTTGCAGCCAGATCGCACCGAAAAACCAAAAAATTGGATAATTTAAAATCTAAAATCGACTCGCCCGCACCGAAAAACCAAAAAATCTAAAATCTAAAACCTAAAATCTAAAATCGACTTAGCCGATCGCCCCGGAGAGGTAAAACCTATACGTAGTAGTAGTTTAGATGCTCACAGGGCGAGACCCACATCCCCAAAATATGCTAGAAACTATCAAAAAATGGGTCGATCGAGAACGCCGAGTATTGATTACTGCGAGTGCCGTTGCTAGTAGCGTCATTGTAATGCGCTGGTTCGGATGTTTTCAGGTGTGGGAATGGGCTGCTTTCGACCACTTTGTGCGCTGGCGGCCGGCCGAACCCATTGACTCGCGCATCGTCATTGTAGAAATTAAGGAAGCTGACTTGCAAAAATACGGCTACCCAATTTCGGATGCTGTTTTGGCCCAATTGCTGCAAAAATTACAAGCTGGCAAGCCACGGGCGATCGGCCTCGACGTTTACCGAGATTTGCCAACTCAACCGGGTAACGCCGAATTGCTCAAAACTTTTAAAACTATTCCCAACTTAATCGGCATTGAGTTGATGCCCGACGCAACCAGGCTCGGAGTTCGCCCGCCTCCGGTACTTGACAAGCTCGATCGAATTGGTTTCAACAACGTTGTTATCGATGCTGACTCAAAAGTGCGGCGAACTTTGCTCTATGCTTGGCCCGGAGACGGCAAAACTCATCAAAGTTTCGCACTCAGACTAGCTTTGCTTTACCTCAAAAGCGAAGGAATTTCCCCTCAATCAGCAAAATCCAATCCTAAATACTTGCAGTTAGGCAAGGGGGTTTTTCGGCCTTTTCAACCGAATGATGGTGCTTACGTTCGAGCAGACAGCCGCGGCTATCAAATTTTGACCAACCTGCGCGGCCCGCGAGGCAGTTTTCGCACTGCATCGATGAGCGATGTGCTCTCTGGCACAGTACCTGCTGATTTTGTACGATCGCGCGTTGTCTTGATCGGCTCAAATGCCCCCAGCCTCAAAGACTTTTACCAAAATTCTTACAGTTCCGGTTGGTTTGGTCCTCCCCAGCAAATACCGGGAGTCGAGCTTCAGGCTCATTTCTTGAGCCAAATTTTGAGTGCAGCCATCGACGGGCGTGGGGGTATCAATGTCTGGCCAGAGGCTGCGGAGTTGCTGTGGATTTTGCTGTGGTCTTGGGCGGGAGCAAGTGTGAGTTGGAATTTGCGATCCCTTGGTCGATCGGCTTACTGTTTATTAAGTATCTGTCTAAGTCTAAGTGCTAGTTTATACTTAGTCTTCTTAAGAGGTTGGTGGCTACCGTTAATTCCTCCCATCCTCAGTCTTGTGGGTTCTGGTGCTGCTGTTGTGGGTTATCTGGCTCACTTGCAAGAAGAATTAAAACGGTCTAAAGAATTTTTACAATCGCTAATCGATACAATTCCCGACCCCATTTTTGTCAAAGATCGAACTCACCGCTGCGTAGTTTTGAATCAGGCATATTGTCGGTTTATTGGCTATCCTTTAGAAATTTTAAGTTGCCGAACCGATTACGAATTATTTCCCCACGCCGAAGCCGAGATATTTTGGCAGCAAGACGAATTAGTATTTAAAACTCACCAGCCGCGAGAAAATGAAGAATATTTTACTGACGCTCACGGAATTACGCATCTAATTGCGACTAAAAGATCCCTGCATAAAGATGCTGCCGGCAACCTATTTTTAGTCGGAGCAATCAGAGATATTACCGAGCGCCAACTTCGGCAAAATGCCCTAGAACAAAAAAATGCTGAGCTCAGCCACCAAGCTTATCACGATGCTCTTACCGGTTTGCCCAACCGTCAAATGTTCTACGAATGTTTGCATCAGTCTCTAGAAATAGCCTCCCGCAATCAGGAATTGGTAGCTTTACTGTTCTTAGATTTAGATGGATTTAAATCAATCAATGACACTCTCGGACACAATGTGGGCGATTTACTCTTAAAAACAGTTGCCAGTCGGCTCAAAAAATGCTTGCGGGGCAGTGATACCATCTCGCGGTTGGGCGGCGACGAGTTCACAATCATTTTGCCGGCAATTCCAGGTCGCGAGGAAGCTGCCAAAGTAGCGGAAAAAATTTGCGACGCCATCATGCAGCCTTTTATTTTAAAAGAACATACAGTTTCTGTAACTACAAGTATTGGTATTAGTTTGTATCCCATTGACGGTCAAGAGCCAGATATTTTAGTTAAGATTGCCGATGTTGCGATGTATCGTGCCAAGGAACGAGGGAAAAATCAATATCACTTTTATTAATTAAGAGCAGTTAAAAACATAATGCAACTGTAGGTAAAGTCCCCACCCCAATCTTGATAAGTCATTTGTAATTATTCAATTTTTTATCTAAAATCTCAATTATTTCAGACACATTTAGAGCAATTTTTAGGCCTCAAACCCTAATTGGGCTGTGAGGGAGATATTATTTCAGGCGTCCCCTGTGCAGCTAACTTAAAAAAATAGCTCGCTCCTTAAACTGTAAGGCTTCTAAGCTTTTTGAAACCGTTCAAAAAAATGTCCAAAGTAGTAAAATCTCAAATCTAAAGTCACATAAGTTAAAATCCTGTAATTTGTCATCTGTCATTAGATAGATTTAGCCAAATATAAAACTTATGAGAGCAACTTGCCGTCTCATCTAAATGTTACAAAATATTAAAATAAATCACAACCTCAAACCAAATTCCAATCCCCAAAAGCCTTAATGTAAAAAAAATTATGTAAACTTACGAAAATTAATTAAAGTAGATGTAAACATATCAGTGGAAATACGTAAATTGATAGATATAATAGGTGGTACAGACAGGGATCTATTGCGGTGATTTGAATAAGGCTGTGAATACTATGCGTACTTTGATTCAGCTTACAACAACGGCAACCCTGGCAGCCTGCCTGCAAGTGAATACAGTCGGCACCGCAAATGCGGCTCGACTTGCCAGCAACTCAACTAGCAATTTCACAAAAGCCCGTAGCACGGGCGAGAACCCCAGAGTTTGGACAGTTACACCAACCTCTAGGTTGGGAAATCCCCAACAATACGAACCAACCCCGAACGGGAACCCCGAAAGTGACGGTACGGGAACGCGCTGACCCCAAATTTTCAATCTTCTATTCGCGGAGATTTGTACCAATTGGATTGGTTAATTAAAGTATGGCTGCACCAATCCGGATCTGTGAGAGGATAGTCCACCCGGTAGTGACCGCCGCGACTTTCGGTGCGAAACGCAGCACTTTTGACAATTAAGTAGCCGATATCCAATAAATTCCCAACTTCTCCCCAATTTCGCAAAATTGAGCTATTCTGGGCCTCAGCAGGGGAAAAATCAATAATTTGTCCGGGCTGTAAATTATCAAGCGTCTGACTCAAAGGCAACAAAGCAAATTCTTGCCGCCAAATCTCAAGTTGGACGATCGCCCTTTCCAAATCCCGCTGTCCCCGGCAAATGCCCGCACTCTGCCACACCAAATTCCGCAATTCAACCCGCAACCTTTCGATCGCCTCAATGTCCCGTTCAGAAATCGATTTTTCCCAGATTTCCCCCGCCTCGAACTGATTGGCGAATGCCTCGGATATTCCATCTTCTAGCTGCAAAAGTCCCATCTGCGCCCCAAAGACCAGACATTCCAGCAGCGAATTGCTCGCCAACCGATTAGCGCCGTGTACCCCCGTGCTCGCAGTTTCTCCCACCGCGTACAAACCCGGAATCGAAGTTTGGTTAAACTTGTCAGCGACAATCCCTCCCATCCAGTAATGGGCCGCGGGCGTCACCGGCACCGGTTCGGAAAAAATATCAATTCCCCAATCAGCGCACACTTGAATAATATTGGGAAACCTGTAGCGAAGTCGATCGACCGCAATCGGGCGCAAATCCAGCCAAACATGAGGTTCCCCCGTCTTTTGCAAGTGGCGGAAAATAGCGCGGCTGACAACATCCCTAGGGGCGAGTTCCCCGCTGGGGTGAGAGTCAAAAGCAAAGCGATATCCCTTACTGTCAACCAAATGAGCTCCTTCTCCCCGCACCGCTTCGCTAATGAGAAACCTAGGCGCGCCCGCTGTACTCAGCGCCGTCGGGTGAAACTGCACAAATTCTAAATCTCGCAGCAGCGCCCCGGCGCGCCAAGCTATTGCTACCCCGTCCCCGGTACTTACCGACGGATTGGTCGTTTGAGCAAAAACCTGTCCGCCGCCACCTGTTGCCAGCACCACAGCTTGGGCCCGCAGCCACTTGACTTGTGAGCCGCAAATCGAGCTAATCCCCTGACAGCGCCCGGTTTCGTCTAGCCACAGACTCAAAGCAAAGGCAGGAGATACGAGTTGAATGTTTTTGCGGCTCAATACTTTTGCTGTCAGCGTACTGATAACGGCTTTGCCCGTAGTGTCGGCGGCGTGGAGAACTCGGCGGCGGGAGTGGGCGGCTTCTAGGGTGAGGGCTAAATCTGGGCCGGTGCGATCGAATGCAACGCCCATTTTCACCAGGGAGTCGATGCAAGTACCAGCTTCCTCGACTAAAAATTTCACCGCCTCCAAATCGCAAAGGCCGGCTCCCGCAGCCAGTGTATCCTGAACGTGCAGCGCTGCGGAATCTTCAGGGGCGATCGCCGCCGCAATCCCTCCTTGAGCCCAATCGCTTGCAGAAACAGGCAGGGTATTTTTATTGATCAAGCCCACGTGCAAATGCTCTGGCAGGCAAAGTGCTGTATACAAACCCGCCGCGCCAGCACCTATTACCAATACGTCAAATTTGTCAGTCATAAGTCTGCCGCCAGTCTATTTTAGATTTTAGATTTTAGATTTTAGAATTGAGTCTACAGATGAATCTGGGGACTTGAACTAATGTCAGTCAAGGGATTTTAGATTTTAGATTTTAGATTTTAGATTTTAGATTTTAGATTTTAGATGAATCAGGGGAACCCGCTGATTTCAATCTAGCGAATTTTGGTCGGCTTTTGCCGAATGGTGGTTGAAAGTAAGTCTTGATAAATTAAAGGCAGAAGTCATCAGCCTAAGAGAAAAAAAATCTTTTCTTTCTGCCGAATGACTTCTGCCTTCAAATGAGGCCCGCTGCTACCTAGTCGTAGAGACCGTTATTCAACCTGGTATCTCCTTCAATAAAGACTGATTCGACATCAGTTATGGTGAATTTGTCCAAGTTAGCTTGCAGCACTTTTTTCTGAGCTTCCGTCAAACCTGAAATGTTGAGTACGTCCTCAACTTTTTCGTAAGGAGCGTTCTTAATAATTAGTCCAGCTAAAGTGGGATACAACCCTCGATATTGGCGAAAGTCCCGGACGGCGCTGTTGTTCAAATCAAGTTTTTTGCCGTATTCTGTGGCAAGCTTCTCATCGGCGCGATTGGTTCTAGCCGGAGCTTCAACAGCTAGGAGCGAGGATGATGGCAAGACGATACGGCTTAATGACGCCGCGATCGCGCTTTGGTCTCCAGCCCATGCAAAGCAGCCCAGCACTAAGCCCAATACTGCCAATAGACGACCCAATCGTTTCATGAAGTTTTGTCTCCCAATTTCATACACAGCATTTATGTAGAGACTACCATTTTGCTTATGCAGTTTTTCAGATAAATCCGCAATAGGTAGAGGGCTGTTATAAACTTTACATTTTGGTATTGACAAGGCGGACAATATATGACAATAGCCGACTTTTAAGCATCGCAGGCAAGTTTATCAAAGGCACTCCCAATTAAAAACTCGGACTGCCATTTTAAAGGGTTAATTTTTGCCCCGCCCCAATTTTCTCGCTATCAAGAACTTTTTCCTTTCGTTTTGAGAAAAGCATTCAAGTCAGCATAAGTACCGCCGTAAGTCACCGTGGGAGTGTCGTAACCCTTTAAAGCAACGGTGTGCTGCTCGAAAGCGCCCTGCGCCCCCAATTGCGTCAGGTATTTGTAGGTAGTTTCTCCCACAGCGATATCCTTGCCAAGTTGCTTGGTGCAAGATTCCAGGCGAAATGCTGCGTTTACAGTATCTCCCAAGGCGGTATAGTCCGATCGGTCGCTGCTGCCAGAATTTCCCACCATTGCATAACCGGTATTGATGCCAGCCCCGACTCGCAAAGGAAAAGGCAGGGGGTAACGGCTGCTGAGTTCGTCTGTTGCCTTGTGCAGTTCGCTCAAAGCTTGGCAAATCCGCATCATTTCCTCGCTGCTGACACCGCTGGTTTTGTGGAACCAGACTGCCATGATGGCATCGCCGATGTATTTGTCCACCCAACTGCCGTGTTCGCGAATGATCTGTCCTGCTTTGCGGAACCAGTTGCCGATAACTTCCGAGAGGAGGGTTTCGTCTAGCTGCCTAGTCAAAACTGTAAAGTCTCGGATGTCCATTACCATGACGCTAATCAGGCTACGCACCGTCAAAGTCGCCGTAAAATCTTCAGAGTCTGTCTCGTGTATTGGATCGTGTCGGTGACCGGCGGTTGGGTTGTAAAAGTCCAATTCGGTTTGACCGAAAATAATCCGATCGCCATTTCTGAGAGTGACAGGAATACTGACGCGCCGCCCGTTGACAAAGGAACCATTGCGGCTGCCCAAGTCGATCAGGTAGAACTCTCCTGTCTCCATTTGCTGTAACATCGCGTGATTACGGGAAATCCAGCGATCTGTCAGTACAAAATTATTGTCATCGCTCCGCCCTACTGTCCAGCAATTGCTGCCGGAGAGCGGCAAGTAGCGATTGCCGCTTTTCTCTGTACGAAGTACCAAATGTGGATTGGCTTGCAAAGTCACCACAGCCCTAAAAACGACATCAAGTCAACCGATTTGAGATTTTAAACTTTAAATTTTAACTTTACCGCGCGGCTTATAACTGAGATTGCTGCTAAAAAACCTCAAATCTGCTGTTCTCAAATCTAAAATTGTTTAGTCGATCGTCGATGCACCAAAGCATACAGGATTGCCGAACCACAATTCGATCGCCAGCGAAGGTAGTTATGGTTCGATCATAGGCGAAATTGTCATATTTTTCACCCCAAAGATGTCTCTGGGGACTTAAATTTGTTGCTTTTTGCGGAAACATAACTCTCTACCCATATTCTACCGAAGGTCACGGCTCCCACTGCGAGCCAAGTTTTATTTATTCTCAGGGGGCCTAAAAAAACTGAAAAATGGCTCTCCGGCTCCGACCGAGAATTGTTAAACACAAGGTATCTTTAAGATTTGTGGCTTAACTTCGGGTTTTTGAAGATATCAACAAAGCCTTTTCCTCGCTGCGGCGGTCAATAAGTTGGAAACACGAGAATTTTATGTTGTCGAAAAGAATTTTGCCTTGTTTGGATGTGAAAGCCGGTCGCGTGGTCAAAGGTGTCAATTTTGTCAACCTTCAGGATGCTGGCGATCCGGTAGAAATGGCTCAGGTTTACAATGATGCCGGTGCTGACGAGTTGGTGTTTCTGGACATTACGGCGACTCACGAAGACCGGAATATTATGATCGATGTGGTGTACCGAACGGCCGATCGCGTATTTATCCCTTTGACGGTGGGCGGCGGTATCCAATCCTTAGACACAATTAAAAGTTTGTTGAGGGCGGGCGCTGATAAGGTGAGTATTAATTCGGCGGCAGTGCGCGATCCGAGTTTAATTGACAAAGCCAGCGATCGATTTGGTAATCAGTGCATTGTAGTGGCGATCGACGCCCGCAAACGGCAAGACGCGGATAATCCTGGTTGGGACGTGTACGTGCGCGGAGGGCGAGAAAATACCGGCCTAGATGCGATCGCCTGGGCCAAGGAAGCCGAACAGCGCGGCGCGGGGGAAATTCTGGTGACAAGCATGGACTCGGACGGCACTCAAGCCGGTTACGATTTGGAATTAACTCGCAGCATTGCCGAAATGGTCGAAATTCCCGTCATTGCTTCCGGTGGCGCCGGCAACTGCCACCACATCTACGAAGCCGTGACTGAGGGCAAAGCAGAAGCAGCCCTACTGGCTTCCCTGCTGCATTACGGGCAACTCAGTGTAGGAGAAATTAAAACTTATCTAGCAAAATGTCAAGTTCCCGTGCGACAGCAGCAGCCATTAGTTATTAGTCATTAGTCAGTGGATAGTCGGGCGCATCTCATATCTTGCAACATTTTTAACAAACCGCTCTGCGGGTTCACTCAAGCGCCCTCTCACGTTGTAAAGAGGCTAAATAAACCCGCCCCCACTCCACGATAAAACCAGTTACTGACATTGATACCGCTATGTGAGGCGCATCCGAAGGCACTTATAGAGAATTTTTTTGATTCTACACAAGTGCCTTCTACATAAATCTCTTGGGGCGATCGACTCCTGTCAACTAGAAATATTCCCTGAGAAGGATTTCAAATCCCAGCTTTTTCAGCTAAATATTATATGTTAGCTCAATTTGAAAGAGAGCAAAGGTTGCTTTTCTCAAACTTGAGTTAAAGATTGTGCAGAATTTGAGTGAGCTTCTGCCTGTTAACAATCTTACCGATCAAAACTTCTAAAAACGGAGAAATTTTGTATGTCTTTTATCAGCTTTAACTTCCCTGCCAAGCGTTTAGTCCGCACTTTAATAGCTGTTTGTTTTTGTGCTTTGATGTTTGTTTCTAATGCTTTCCCGGCTTTTGCAGTTACTAGCAGCCCCACCAAAGGTGAAGACAAACTTTTGGGTATTGAAAAAGAATCTCAAGAAGCTGTACTGAAAAAACCAATGTCCTTGGAAGAAACTCAAGAAAAAGCCAGCAAAGGGCCTAACGAAGTTCAGGGAGACGCTGACATTGAAAAAATGAAAAATCCTTCCAATACACAAGCTACATCCTTTGAGCAACAAGTCAAAAAAGCTGTCAGCAAAATTAAAGACTAACTCCGCGCGCAGTAGTCAGCGGACAGTTGTCAGTATAAAAGATTAGGGACACGGCGCTGTGTCGTATCCCTAGATTTTTTTTTGTAGAGACACCGCACCGCGTCACATTCTTGAAAAGGCAGTATCCAATCTAAATTTAGGTTGAGTTTTCAGAATCGATCTTAGGAATGAGAATTAAATAACTTCCACTCTTGAAAGTGGGATGGGCGTCCCGCCCGTCCAAAAAGGACGGGCGGGA
>NZ_JAUPTE010000108.1:0-18548 GCF_036701705.1 Microcoleus sp. w1-18aA5
AAACCGGAGTCAAAATCCTCCAAAGGTTTACCCTACATACTCCGACGCCTTTTGTCAATGGGGGAACTTCAGTTTAATCTAAAATCTAAAATCGATTGACTGAGGACGATCGGGGTTTGGAGCTTGCGTATAGTTGTATTATTTTTTAAAATTGGTATAAATAGCAACCAGCAAAGCCAAGAAGTGATTCTGGGAATGCCACACCATACCCGGAGAGGGTTGGCGTATGGAGGATTTCATTATGAGAACTGATAAAAAATGATAGATGCCGTAGCCCTGCCCGTAACAGAAGAAAGTCAAGTGGGAGAAGCGCGCCGAATCGCAGTCGCCCTGGCGGCCGAAGTCGGATTTAACGAGACCGATCGCGGTAAAGTAGCAATTATTACCACCGAAGCAGCAAAAAACGTGGTCAAGCACGCCCGCGAAGGAGAAATTTTGCTGCGAACATTAAAAACAACGGCAGGATATAGCATTGAAATAGTAGCGCTCGATAGGGGGCAGGGAATGGCAAATGTCGCGCTGTGTCTACGGGACGGTTTTTCTACAGCGGGAAGCCCTGGAACGGGACTGGGGGCAATTCAACGCCTCTCTACTTTTTTTGATATTCATTCTGTACCAAAACTGGGGTCAGCCTTATTAGCGCGGCTGGAACCGACCAAAAATAGCCGGGAAGCATTCCAAAACAGCAATTACTTAGAATTTGGGGTTATCCACTTACCGAAAGCAGGAGAGCAAATTTGCGGGGATTCGTGGGCGGCAGAAAATCACTGTGAGAAAAACCTGATTTTAGTTGCAGACGGGCTCGGCTACGGGGATTTGGCCCAGGAAGCGTCTCAGGAAGCAGTGCGGGTATTTGAGGAAAACGCCAAACTTGGGCCGAAAGCAATTTTAGAAAAGGCGCACGCTGCTTTAAAAAATACCAGAGGAGCGGCGGCGGCGATCGCCCAAATCGATCTTACTCAACAAACAATTTGTTTTGCCGGAATTGGCAACATCAGCGGTGTAGTTGTCACAGATAACCAAAGCCGCAGCATGGTTTCCTACAACGGCACAGTTGGACATATGATGCGAAAAGTAGCAGAATTTGTCTATCCTTGGTCGCAGCAGTCCCTACTCATCATGCACTCCGACGGTTTGGCGGCGCAGTGGAATTTAAACCGCTACCCGGGTTTAGCCTCCAGGCATCCTGCTTTAATCGCAGCCGTGCTCTACCGGGACTTCAAACGCACTCGCGATGACATGACAGTTATAGTAGCCAAGGTGAGAGAAGCAGCGTGAGTTACCCAATCCTGACGACGGAAGTCCGTTTTGAACAAGACATCGTACAAGTACGCCAAAGAGCTCGCCAAATTGCTAAAGGGCTGGGATTCGATTCCCAAGTACAAACCCGCATCGCCACAGCAGTTTCCGAAATTGCCCGCAATGCTTTCAAATATGCAGGCGGTGGCAAAGTAGAATTCATTGTGGAAGGGGAATCGCCCCAAATTTTTCGGACTCGGATTTCCGACACGGGGCCGGGAATTGCTGATTTAGCGGCTGTGTTAAGCCCCAATTTTCGATCGCAAACCGGCGCGGGACTTGGTTTAGCAGCAGCGAAACGCTTGATGGACGAAGTGCAAATCGACTCGGCGCCCGATCGCGGAACGGCTGTACAATTAATTAAACAGTTTTCCAAAAATATGCCGGCGCTGAGTGCGATCGAACTCAATCAATTAGTTGACAAACTAGCGCGCCAAATTCCCGAAGATCCCTACGCTGAAATTCAGCAGCAAAATCAAGAATTACTACGCACTTTAGACGAACTCCGCCAGCGTCAAGAAGAACTCGTACAATTAAATCAACAACTAGAAGATACCAATCGCGGAGTCCTGGCACTTTACGCTGAATTGAACGACAAAGCCGAATCTCTCCGCCGCGCCAGCGAACTCAAAACCAGCTTTCTCTCCAATATGAGCCATGAGTTTCGCACTCCGCTAACGGCAATTCTGAGCCTTTCCGAAATCTTGTTACATCGCCTAGACGGAGAACTTTCCGCCGAACAGGAAAAGCAAGTAAATTACATTCATAAATCTGCCGAGTCTCTCGCAGAACTTGTCAACGACTCGTTAGATTTAGCCAAAGTGGAAGCCGGAAAACTAACTGTTCGCGTGGCTGATTTTGAAGTCGAAGATTTGTTCAGCGCCCTGCGAGGAATGATGCGCCCCCTGCTTCCCCAAAACTCTGCCGTGTCTATAATTTTTGAAGATCCTCTCGAACTTCCAATCCTCACAACCGACGAGGGCAAAGTTTCTCAGATTTTGCGAAATCTGATTTCTAATGCCCTCAAATTTACCGAAGCAGGTGAAGTTCGAGTTGCTGCGGAAATGGGAGAGGAGGGAACAGTTACTTTTTCAGTAGCAGATACGGGCATCGGCATTGCCCCAGCCGATCAAAGGCGGATTTTTGAAGAATTTGTCCAACTCGAAAACCCCTTGCAGAAGGGCGTCAAAGGCACGGGATTGGGATTGTCTTTGTGCAAAAAACTGGCGGAATTTCTAGGGGGAAGCATTGAAATCACAAGTTCACCCGGAGTGGGTTCGACTTTTTTTGTCACACTGCCGATTCTGTATCCTGGAGAGGAAGAAAACCCTTTGGAAATGTCCGCTGCTAAGCGAGATGAAATATCGCTGAAAAGCCAAAATTCTCGTAGCTTGCGGGGTTCCGGGCGATCGCCAGCGGCGGATTCAGCAGCCAAAGTTTTGATTGGGGAGGATGAAGATAGTTTTTCGGTATTTGCTGAAAGACTTGCTGGCAGAAATTCCTTGTACTGCGATATAAGTCGCCCACGGTGCTGAAGGTTGGGGCTCGGCTGTTTTTTGCCGAGCCCCATCTTTAGGGACATTATGATGCCGGGTATGACTGAATTTGACGTTTGGGAAGAGTTGAAATGCGATCGAACTACTTGTCAAATACCTGCTATCGTGATGAATTCAAAACATTTTGGGTTACATCACTTTTTTACTGTGCGGGATGCTAGGCCTGCACGGTGAAAAATATTATTCCGATGCGAAGAGAAACGATATCAGGAATTATAGCTTTTGAGGACTGAAGTCCGATGCTGTGAACCGAATTATATTTTTTCACCAAATTTTATATTGTTCGTAAGAGAGTTAATTTATAGCATGCAAGATTTATTTAATTTGCAACAGCATTTAACCTTTGTGCTGTAAAATGTAGCAGTTCTCAGTTGCCGACTATACAGTAGGGACTTACCAAGGGCCTGTTTTCGTGTCGGCGATCGGCTAAAATCCCTGATAAATCTCGTTTTTAGCAAAGTCTCGATTAATAAAAATAATGCCACAGTAGGCCCGCGATCCAAACCCATACAAAATAAGCCATTCCCAATTCTAAAATCTAAAATCTAAAATCTAAAATGGTATGACTTTCATCTCCCTTCAATATGCC
Organism: Microcoleus sp. w1-18aA5; assembly: GCF_036701705.1. Classification (NCBI taxonomy): domain Bacteria; kingdom Bacillati; phylum Cyanobacteriota; class Cyanophyceae; order Oscillatoriales; family Microcoleaceae; genus Microcoleus; species Microcoleus sp. w1-18aA5. The sequence continues at coordinate 3,445 of NZ_JAUPTE010000108.1, forward strand.
CTGTTTCTGTTAGTTTTGTTCGCGGCTTACTGGTTGGTTCCGGTGCGGTGGTGGCGGCTGTTTATCATGCTGGCGGGTAGTTTAATTTTTTACGCTTCGCTGCAAATTTGGTACATTCCTCTGCTGTTAGTCGGGGCTTTGTTTAATTACTGCTTGGCGATGGCGATTGGGGAACCTCTGGATTGGCGGATTGCTAATGAATCTTGGAACCGCCGCCGTTTGTTGCTGCTTTGGATAGGTATCTGCCTGAATGTGTTGCTGCTTCTGGGCTTTAAGTATGTGCCTTTTTTATTGAGTTCGATCGGCACTTTGTTCAATTGGCCTGTAGCTATCGACGGGGCTGACTGGGTGAAAAGTCACGTCATCGCACCCCTGGGATTGAGTTTCTTTTGCTTTGAGTGCATTGCTTATTTGATTGACGTGTACCGAGGCGCGCCTGCTGCTACTTCGCTGCTGCACTTTGCTGCTTACAAGTTGTTTTTTCCAAAACTGATTTCCGGCCCGATTACTCGGTATCACAACTTGATCTATCAACTGAAAACCCAGCAATTTCCGACGCCCGATCGCATTTCTGAGGGACTTTGGACGATCGCCTTTGGTGCAGTAAAAAAAGGTCTTTTCGCAGATAACTTGGGAATTTATGTCGATTTAAGCTTTACCAACTTGCAGCGGGCGGGTAGCGAGGATCTGTGGCTGGCGATTTTTGCTTACGGGCTGCAACTTTATCTCGATTTTAGTGGCTATGTTGACATGGCGCGCGGTACTGCTTTGCTGCTGGGTTGGTATTTGCCACCAAATTTTGATTTCCCTTATTTTAGTGCCAGCATAGCTGATTTTTGGCGACGCTGGCACATGACTTTAGGCGATTGGCTACGCAATTATTTGTATTTTCCTTTGGGGGGTTCGCGAGTCGGTTTGTGGCGCACTTGTCTGAATTTGTCAATCGTCATGTTAATTGCGGGAATTTGGCACGGGGCAGCTTGGGGATTTATTGTGTGGGGGGGTTTACACGGTTTAGCTTTGGCTGTTCACAGGCTGACTGATGTGGTGTTTAAGCGGTTGCGGATCGAGTTTTTGTGGGAAAATCCGATCGGTATTGCGATCGGTTGGCTGTTGACTCAGGCGATGGTTTTTGCTAGTTGGATATTTTTCCGCCTTCCCGATTTAAAGGATTCTGGATGGGCGATTTCGCATTTGTGGGGACACACTGCTGACGTGCAGTTTGCTGAGAAAGTTTATGGCGAAGTTTTGGGTTTGGAAAGAGTGCATTTAACTTGGATTCTGGCCGCTTTGGCTGCAGCGATGCTGGGGAATTATGCGTTGAGTCGGGGTTTGAAATTAGAGTTAAATTGGCCGCTGAAATTGGTGTTAGTGCCGCTTTGTTTGTATGCCGTTTGGGTGTTGGCTCCCGAAGGGGGTTTGCCTTATATTTATTTTGATTTTTAGGGTATTATAGCAGAAGGAATGAAGTCCGATGGAAGTCGGAAGAAAGAAGGAAGAAGCAATAAAATCAATCATTTCAGCCATTAACAACGTCCTAACCGTCTTGGCTGTTGCTATATTTGATTTTCCTTTTATTCCCCGTAAGGTGCGCCGAAGTGATTCCCCGCTTTGGTGCGCGATGACCATCCTAGAAATCACAGTCAACAGTCAACAATCATCGGACTCCGGCACACTACAACTGATAAGAACACCAGTCACTCCAGCTACCGACATAAAGTTTAGCATCGGGAATTCCGGCGATTTCTAAAGACAGTAAATTAACGCAAGCCGTCACCCCGGAACCGCAATAAACAATAATTTCTTCCGCTTTTTCTAATTCTGTCCAGCGCTGTTTTTGTTCGGATGCCGATCGCACTTTTCCAGTTTCATCCGTCACCCCTTGCCAAGGATAGTTAACCGCACCCGGAATGTGACCTGCAATGGGGTCGATCGGCTCCCGCAAACCTTCATATCTCTCGCTTTCTCTCGAATCAATCAAAACCTTTCCCGGTAAGTCTTTACGCTCTTTCACTGCCTCAATATCTACCGCCAAATCCTGCTGCAAATGAGCAACAAATTTACCCTCGCGGGGGTCTGGCAAAGTATTTGTTACCGGATATCCCGCCGCTTTCCAGCCGCTGAAACCGCCGTCTAACAAAGCGACTTTGCTGTGTCCCATATATCGCAGCAGCCACCACAAACGAGCCGCAAAAGCCAGCCGCGAATCGTCATAGGCGACGACTAAAGTTTCTGCTGAATTAATACCGATAGCGCTCAATTTATCAGTTAATTCTTCAATATTTGGCAGGGGATGTCTACCGCCGTGTTTGCCCACTGAACTCGCGAGATCGCGGTTTAAATCTAAATAGAAAGCTCCCGGAATGTGACTTTCTTGATATTGTTTTTGTCCCAATTCAGGGTCGGCAAGGGAAAACCGACAGTCAATAATTACAACTTGCGGATTGTCGGTATTGGTGGCTAACCATTCAGGAGAAATGATTAAAGTGTTGTCAGTCATAATTTTTCACATCTATGTTTTAACATTTATCGGGAAGGAGCTTTTTTATCTGGTTCTGCTTTGTCGGTACGAGATTTTTTAGAATTTGCTTTCTCCGAAGCTCTTTTTTCAGAATTTAATTTTTTAGGAGTTGCTTTTTCCGAAGGTGATTTTTCGACGGGTGCGGGAGTTGGAGTTGGCAGAGGGGGAGTTACGGCTGCTTCTTGAGCGTAAAGCAGATATTTCTGATACTCGATTACTTTTGATTGAGCTAGTTGATAGTTGGGGCTAGAGACTGGTACTCTTCTCATTAATGAGACGGCTTCTTGCCAACGATCGATAACTGTAGTCCAATCGGTCTTGGTTTTTGCCGATCGCCCTAACTCTGCTGCTTTGAGTGCACTGTTAACGGCTTCTCGAAAAGTATCTGGTGCAGTATCCAGTACAGTTGCTAAATTTGCTGTTTCATCGGGATTATTCCCCGCAGTTGCTGCTGGCTGGTTCAAAATTTTACCGACAAACGCCACCACCGCGATCGCCAACATACCCGTTACTAGCCCCACTACAATGAAAGTCGAGCGCAGTCGGTTCTCAAATGCTGCAAGTTCCGACGGTTTTTCCTCCTCAATATTGTTCTCCATGTCTGTGCGATCGTCCATATTAGCAACAGCAGTATTTGGTACAGCTTCTCCTGCAAAGCTTTGTGGTTCAAAATTACTGTTCTCTAAACTAAACTCTTGACTCCAAGCAACAGCAATCTGACCGCTTTCTCGGCCCTCAACCTTCACTTTGCGAATCGAATCCGGCTGCAAATTTGTCAGCTCGGTGCGAACCAAATCAACTAATGTATTTTCTATGGGTACTTGCTCGGCCTCAAGAATTACATCCAAACAGTCGCCGTCGAGATTCGCGGAGGCTGTGATGCCTTCAGATTGCAACTGGCTGTTTAGCCAAGATGCGATAGCACTGGCGAGATTTCCCTGCTTGGCAAGTTCCTGAAAATTAAGCTCTGTCATAGCTGGACACCTGATAATGCAGAAGGTAGAAGGCAGAAAGAATGAAAAAGTCAGAAATAGTTTTTTAAAGTTGAAAACACCCTAACTGAAATTCAACAAATAGTATAATGTATCGTGGCAAATCCCAGCCCTAAGATGCAAATTATCACTGTCGCTCTCCCTCCCCGCCCTTGGGAAAAGACTCGCACTCCTTACTGCCAAACGAACTCAGGTTTTTAGTGAGGAATGCAAGTCGTCTTGGTCAGCCGCCAAATACTGCTACTGCTGCTGCAACTAGGTTTTTGATACCAGGCGCGCCAGTCCAGATATTGCAAGCATCGCCCCTAAAACCAGCATCCGCCTGGAAAAATCCTTAATCGCGCGGATGCGAGATGGGAAATTTTAGATGAAAAATTTGTGCGATCGCAGTGCCATCGGCGGACAGCGAGTGATATCATCAGTTAGTCAATATTCAAGTTTTTATAGCAAATAACTCGATCGCACAATGGTAGCAATAGCAATTTTAGCGGCTGGACGTGGCACGCGCATGAAATCTGACTTGCCTAAAGTTCTACACGAATTGGGCGGTCGATCGCTAGTTGAGCGAGTCCTCCAAAGTTGTCAAGAAATTCAAATTACGAGGCGACTTGTCATCGTCGGTTATCGAGGTGAACTCGTTAAAGAATCTCTGATTGGATGTCAAGAAAGATCAGGAAAAAATCTTGAATCTCCTCCCCTAGAATTTGTCGAACAAACCGAACAATTGGGAACAGGTCATGCCATTCAACAATTGCTGCCTCACTTAGAGGGATTTCAAGGAGATTTGCTGGTATTAAATGGGGATGTACCTTTGCTGAGGGCAGAAACTCTCAAACAATTGATGGTAATTCACAAACAGCACCAAAACTCTGCTACTTTATTGACAGCTAATTTGCCTAATCCTCAAGGGTACGGCCGAGTATTTACCGACAGTCAAAACTTAGTCCAGCAAATTGTCGAAGACCGCGACTGCACACAAGCTCAAAAGCAAAATCACCGAATTAATGCAGGTGTTTACTGTTTTCACTGGCCGGATTTAGAGAAAATTTTGCCAGAATTGAAGGCAGACAATGACCAAAAAGAATATTACCTAACTGACACGGTAAATTTCCTCAATCCGGTGATGGCGGTGGATGTGGAAGATTATCAAGAAATATTGGGAATTAACGATCGCAAACATTTAGCCACAGCTTGCGATATTTTGCAAACGCGGATAAAGGACAAATGGATGACGGCGGGAGTGACGCTGCTAGATCCCAACAGCATCACCATTGACGATACCGTAGAGTTGCAGCCGGATGTGGTAATTGAACCGCAAACTCACTTGCGGGGAAACACTTCGATCGCCTCTGGGAGTCGCATCGGCCCCGGCAGTTTGATCGAAAACAGTCAGATTGCAGAAAATGTGACTGTGCTTTATTCGGTAGTTTCTGACAGTATGGTTGCTGAAAATTCCCGCATTGGCCCTTACGCCCACTTGCGGGGACACGCAGAAATTGGGGCGAACTGCCGCGTCGGCAATTTTGTAGAATTGAAAAATACTCAAATCGGCGATCGAACTAATGTAGCTCACTTGTCTTATTTAGGCGATGCGACTTTGGGAGAAAAAGTCAACATCGGTGCTGGGACAATTACGGCGAATTATGACGGAAAAAACAAGCACAAAACTCAAATAGGCGATGGAAGTAAAACTGGTTCTAACAGCGTGCTGGTTGCACCGATAACTGTCGGGGAAGATGTTACTGTAGCGGCGGGTTCTGTGGTGACAGAAGATGTGCCGAATGATTGTTTAGTAATAGCCCGTGCCCGGCAAGTTGTCAAACCAGGTTGGAAATTGAAAGAACCTAAAAAGTGAACCATTTACTTTTTAGATGATCAGTTTCTACCCAATCGCGAGTTTCGCACTGGATACCAAAGAAACCGGGTTTTTATAACGGAAGCGATGGCAATATAGAAGAGATTTTAGTGAAAAACCCGGTTTTTGTGTAAGTCCGCCACCTTGAGAAATCGGGTCCATCGCGATCGGCTATTTTTGGTTATTTTGTTGGTGCAGATAGTTGTTAATCGCTTTAGCGATTTTTGCTTGCTGGTATGGGTTCATCGTGCGGGGTAGGGAGATGCGAGAGCCTCCACAAACTAACAGTCTGATTTCGTACCAAGTGTCATTATCCCGATCTTTTGTTCGATCGACTTCCACGCCATAAATCTCGCACAGAGAGTATTCCGTTACTTTACGTGCCAACAAACCCCGCTGTTTAATAGTCAAGGTGTTTAAAGTTCCATCGAAGCTGTAAATTTCATTATTTCTCAAGACGATCACTGCGATTCCTGCGAGCAAAAATATGCCTCCTGTCCATCCCAACCAGCGATCGTCTTGGCTTAAGCGCAGCCATCGATTTTTTGCATTCTTAACAAAAAAATTGATGTCAGAAGCCACAGCGTTTTGGGTTCCCCAATTAGTGGAGTTAGCAGTGAAAGGAACATTGCCAACAGAAGTCAAAAGTACAACTCTGGTTTTATAGCCGCATCTTTCAACTTTAGCTCCCCGCAAAGAATCCAGCTCAATTTCTTGGATGTTCGATCCCAGTAAATTCGATCGCACAATCTGGCACTTTCCTTGTTTTGCCTGCAATCGCTGGCAGCTCAGACTTGCTGCATGATAGTCAAAAGTCAGCGATATCAGTCCAAATGTCATGAATAAACAACTAGGGAACCAAAAATCAAATATGCTTTGAGTCTGAATTATTAATTCACTTGCTGTTTCCTTGATTTTTTTCATTTATCTCACCTTTTGATTCCAAAAATGAGGCTACATATCGACTTACCGACCCCGATGAGCCAAATTGTTAACTTATATATTATTTGAAGTCGTCCTTTGCCATGACCCCTTTTATTTTGCTAATAGATTAGCACTAAAATGTCTTGCCGACCACCTAGGTCGCGAGTTTACCTGTTTACCTGCGGCTGGGTTTAATATAGCTTTTCGTGATTTAAAGTAGATGAATCTTAAAAATATATTAATTATGTTATGGGAATCCTTGCAGGAGTTGTAATTTTTTTACCCCACCCCAACCCTCCCCGAACTCGCGGGGAGGAAGTAAGAAGTTCACAAATGATTTAGGATTACTATATGGGGAATGAAACGTTAGCTTTGCCCTCCGTAGGAATTTAATCACGCAGATGAGTACAGGTTTACATTTTGTTACATGGTCAGGTTTATTGCGCCTACTTAATTATCGTTAGTTATTGATTTGGGCGATTCCCTACGGGATAGCTAGGGTTCACGGCTTTGTAGGGCAAATACATTACTAATCGTGTGATTATCGCTAATCGAGATATAGCTGCGAATCAAGTCAGCCATTTTGTATTGTTCTGTTAGTGAATAGCTTCTTAAACAGATGATATCGCCCCCGAACATCAACAAATCAACATAATAGCTACGATTTCCCTCGCTATCTCCTATTTCCTCTAATTCCACCGCAGAAATCTCGCGAGTTGAGCATTCGGTAACATCATGAAGCCACACACCCCGTCGTTTAATGGTCATTTTGCTAAAAGTTTTATCAAAAATGTATGTTTCATCTATCGCGCCGTCCAACAAAGACAGCGAAAACAACAGAAATATGCCTCCACCTATCCAATTTGATGCTAAAATTATCTGCAATAATCCAATGACGATGAAGGGACAAATTAATAGCAAACCATCCCAGGCGCTCGAAGATTGAATTGTTAGTTTAGTCGGTGTTTGGTTGAGAATTTTCATTAGTTCATTTTGGATTTTCACCAACAAGGTGAATTACTTATCTATCCGCTATATCCAATTGCTCAGGCACGGATTATTATTTAACACTGGTTTGGACGATCGCACTTTTGGTGTTGTAAACAGACTTGACAGCATAAGCATCGCCCGGACGTACCTGTAACGCTCTGTTAAAATTGATTAAAGCGGTTTGATAGTCTCCCTGTCCGTAGTAGATATAGCCGAGTTTCATCGATTGTTTGAAGTCCGAATTTTGAGCAGCAACACGAGCAGAATTAGGATTAGTTACAGGTGCAGCAGAAGTAGGATATGGCTCTTGAGAGAGTGATGGATAAGTATTGAAATCCGAAGAAAAAGAAGATGGCGATTGCTCGTTAGACCCCAGATATACATTAGGCGCTGAAGCATCGGTTCCGAGAATACCTATTACAGGCAATAATGCAATAATAATGCCTAACAAGAAATACATTAGGAATCCAGCAAGTTGAAGTAAAAATGGTTGTCTAACTTTTTTATTACTCCAATTTTTAATATGAAATACCCAGGAAGCAAAGGGAACAAAAAAGTAAACCAATCCCCACAGAGTTTCTTGTTCAATAGCTTGAGATAATCCCCAGATATAACCAACCAAAATTAAAATAAAGCCCAGACCGCCAAAAAAGAAGACGATTGAATAGATAGACATTTTCTGTTGCTCCCGTTTGTGTAAAGTTATTTGACAAACTGTAAACGTAAGGATTGAGGCACATTTTCAACCTGAAACTCTTTCCCCTGTTTGCTGTGTTAAAAATAGATTAGCGGTGACAACAGTTCGATCGCGCACAGCGAATGTTAGGATTTTGGTTAGGAATTAGACTAGGAACTCGATCGCGACTGCCGCAAATGATACCCTCTACCCTCGATCAACCCGAAGAACCATTTGCACGCGCCAGCACCGGCTGGGACATCCAAAAGCTTTACAGCGACTTGGCAAATGCCAAACAAGAATTCGCCCCCCACACCAGAAGAGGGCTGACACCCGTAGAAAAGCGGCATCTCTGCGGCTTGCTGTGCGGCTACAGCCCAGCCGAAATTGCGGTATTTCTCAACAAACAAATCAAAGGTGTCGAAGTTGATTTGTCAAAAACTTTGTACAGATATATAGAATTATTGACAAATCGACCCCGAAATGCTCTCAAAAATTGGAGAGATGCGATCGACTGGCTGGAAATAGCCGGATATAAAACGCAGCCAAAAACCTCAACCGGCGCCATCTTAAAAGCTACTCTCCACCATTCAGACAGGATTTTGTCTGCGGCTATCAGTCCCGACGGACAATTCCTCGCAACAGGTTCTGAGGAGAGTACAGTGAAAATTTGGAGTTTGCACAGCGGGGAACTGCAGCAGACAATTTTCGGACATTCAACAGCCGTGTTGCTAGTTGCTTTCAGTCCCGCCAGCAAAACGCTGCTGACACGATCGCGCGCGGGCACAGTCAAACTCTGGAACCTGCAAAATGGCGAACTGCTGAAGCGTTTGGCAGAGGTGCACCGCCACGAATCCGTCGCAGTCAGCCCCGACTGGCAAATTTTGGCGATCGGCACCACCCGCGGCACAATCCAGCTTCAGCACCTCAACAGCGGCCAACTGCTGCAAGTTTTGGAAGGCTATCAAGGGGATGACATAAGTGCGATCGCCCTGAGTCCCAACGGCAAAATGCTAGTAGCCAGCGGACTCAATGCAGCCAGCGGTTTCTGTCGCGCCACAGTCACTTTGTGGGAATTGCCGGGAGGCGAAGTGAGGCGAACTTTTGGCAGCGAAAATTATGTAGCGATTTCTTCCGATAGCCAAATTCTTGTCAGTCACGGCGGCCAAACTATCAAACTCTGGAATTTGCAAACAGGCGAATTATTGCATTCGCTGCAAACAGGAATTCGCATCACTTCTGCCGCCGCAATTAGCCCTGATGGGAAATACTTTGCAGTGGGGTGTTTTGACGGTACTGTTAGACTTTGGAATCTTCGCGGCGAATTGCTGCACACTTTAGGTGGACATTCTAGCCCTGTGTCTGCGGTGGCGATCGGGCTTTTGGGCGAAATTCTCGTCAGCGGCGGGGAGAATGGTACTGTTAAACTTTGGCAACTGCGGATTTAAGAATATCAATTCCGGTTGCACCGTCCGTGCTTGTTGACTGTTGACTGTTGACTGTAGAAGGAGGGGTCAAAAAAATGAAAATTGCGCGAATTATTTGTTGGCAGCTTGATTAGACTTTACGCCCGAGGATGAAGCGCGGATTTGATATCATTCCGGCCGAGGCCGGAATTGATATAATATCAATTATGATGCCACCGGATTTGATATAAAACTAACGCCGATCGAGATACCCGACTTTTTGAACAAGTCGGGTATCTGAACCACATACTGACAATTTATATCGCCCTTTTAAGCAATAAAAATCAACGTTCCCTTGCTCATTTCCAAAGTATCGCCCATTTCCATACCATTGTGAAAAGCACCCAAAATCACCTCGCTAGTTTTGCCGAAAGCGATCGCCCCGCTAGCATCAATTCCAATTGCGCCAAAATCCCGTTGACGTTCGTCAGCTTCAGTAAAAGAACGCTCAAAAGCAGCTTTCAAACTCAAACCATCTGTTACCCGAATCACAATTCGCGCGGCCAAACACTCGTCCATAATGTGCTCGCCAATCCCCGTACAGCTTACCGCCGCACTTTGGGCCGCGTAATTTCCCGCCGGCATCGCCGAGTCGCTAACCCGCCCAATCCGCTCAAAACCCTTGCCACCAGTCGAAGTCCCAGCAGCCAAGCGTCCATGCACATCCAAAGCTACGACTCCGATCGTACCCACACCGGCCGGTTCGGCAACCACGTCAGCCATTGCTTTGCTAAAATTGCCTTGGCGTTCCTGCATCCACTCGTGCAAACGCAAATCCGTCATCGGATCGTAAATCGGCAATTGAAGTTCTCGCAGCAATTCCGCCGAACCAAAATCAGAGAGAACCCGATCGTCCGAATTCTGCAAAAATTGAGCAAGTTCGATCGGATGTTGAACGCGAGAAACATTAATCGCCCCGCTGAAACGCTGCATCAAACCATCCATCAGGGAAGCACTCATCCGAATTTGACCGTCCGACTGCACTACAGAACCAGTACCGGCATTGAATCGCGGGTCATCTTCCAATAATTGGCACCCCCGCACCACTGCATCTACGGCACTTGCACCGTCTTTCAGCAGCGGATAAACTTCCTCCAAAACATCGTAAAGCGATTTCCGCACCGCCTCAATTCCGCCTTTACTATGTAGAGAACTGCCGGCACCGCCGTGAATAACTAGCTTTGGTTGCACTTGTAGCGATGCCATAATTTTTAACCTAAAATTTTTCCTTTGCAATCTTAGCTTTGATCGAGCAAATTACCGTAAATTATTAATCTTAAGCGGCGAAACGGCGGCGACGACAACGCTCGGAGCAGTATTTAACCTCATCCCAGCAGTCGGCCCATTTTTTGCGCCAAGTAAAAGGTCGATCGCACACCGGGCACATTTTTGTTGGTAAATCAGATTTCGATCGTTGCTTAGCCATGCTAATTTTGACAAGAGATTAACTAATTCACATCTTGTACCATTTTTATGAACAGGCAAGATGCCTGTTCCACTCATAGTTAAATTTGATTGTGGAACAGGCATCTTGCCTGTTGCTAAGGAAACAACATAATTTCTGCCAAACACCTCCCAAATAAAAATGCTCGAAAAGGCCGAGGCCAACATCCGAATAGTCTTAGTCGAACCAGCAGGGCCCTTGAATGTGGGTTCTGTTGCCCGCGTGATGAAAAATATGGGTTTGCACCAATTAGTTTTGGTAAATCCCCAATGCGATTATTTAGGGGAAGAATCCCGACTGATGGCAGTTCGCGCCGCCGACATATTGGAAACGGCGAAAGTAGTCGAGAGTTTGCCCGCTGCTTTGGTTGGGTGTGTCAGAGCGATCGCAACTACAGGAGATGATAGTCGATCGTTGCCAACACAACTAGAAGAACCCGCAGAGGCCTTGCCTTGGCTCCTAGAAGCCCCCAGCGCCCTCATTTTCGGCCGAGAAGACTGCGGCTTGACCAATGCCGAATTAAACCGCGCTCAACGCCTGATTCGCATTCCCAGCAGCGATGCCTACACTTCCCTAAATCTCGCCCAAGCCGTCGCTATCTGCTGTTACGAACTATACAAGTCAGTTGTCAGTTGTCAGTTGTCAGTTGTCAGTGGCCAGAAGGAATCGGCTCCCTTGGAAAATTTAGAGGGATATTACCAGCAACTAGAAACACTGTTACTCAAAATAAAATATTTGCAGCCGCACACAGCAGCAAGCCGGATGGAAAAATTTCGGCGTTTGTACAACAGAGCCTATCCCACAGTGGATGAAGTCGCCATGCTGCGGGGCGTCCTCCGCCAAACAGAATGGGCAATCAAAACTTACCCACGAGAGGCAAATTCTGATACTCTGGATGGGGCGTTGCCGGAAAATCTAATGGATAGCTAGCAGAAATGCTGATAATTGGGGATGTGAGATTGAGGATTTTTTTCACAGAGAACTTTCCTGCACCCACTTGTCACCTTCATCACAGAGTTTCTTGACTAAAAACCTAAGCTTTGCGATAATTTGCGAGCAATAAACCCGGTTGCTGATATCCTGCAGCGTCTGGGGCAAATCTAAAATCTAAAATCTAAAATCTAAAATTTAAAATTGATTGGCTGGCAAGCTGAAAAATCTTAAACTTGAACTTTACATTAGTGATGAAGGAGTAAGACGTGGCAGAGCGGTTTCCCAAAGGATCGATATTATCCGTGATATCCTCGATATCTTCTCCCAACTCCGGCTCAAAGCAGCCTAAGTCCGGCAAAGCAAGTCAGTCTGGCAAATCGGGCCGCCGCCGCCCTCCGCAACCGCAAAACGGCAACCCAGAAATCCGATCGCCCGAACCTGCGACTTTGCCACAGCAACAGGGCCGCGGCAGCAGAAATGGAGCCAATTCTCCCACATCTTCGGAAGAATTTACTACACAAGACTTTTTATCCGATCCTCGATCGGCAATTAACCCCAGAAAACCCAGAACCAGCAAAACTCCGCAGTCGAAGACTCGCCAACCCCGCAAAAAAGGCCTCGCTGCTGTTGATATGTTTGAGTTTCCCGATCCGAATCAGGAGCGGGAAAATGTGAGTTCGATCGCCAGCAATCCCAACAGCCAGCCCCCAACTACCACTCCCCCTGCAACCCGTGGAAGTCGTCCCAGTTCGCCCCCAGTTCGCATTTCAGACACGGTAATCCCCGCAGATGCCAAAAAAGCCCCCGTGCCTAAACCGCGCCCAAAAGCGAGTGAGAGACCGGGTAAACGCTCTGCACCTCGGAGCGTACCGCCGTTGGTGTACGCTACTCGCTTGCTGATTCTGGGAGTTGGCATAGCGGTGATTTGCGGTACGCTGCTGTCGGTGGTAAATGCTGTGAGTCGAGCATCCACTGTAGCGCCAGAAGAACAAACCACCGCAGGGCAGAAAAACCCAGATGCAGGCGACAGCGCATCTGCGGCAGCGGTGACAGGAGAAGTGCTGCAACTGAATCAAGAATTAGGAGCGTTGAAAACCCAAGTTCAGGTTTTAGCAACAGAAAATCCTAGTTTGACAGCCGGAATATTTCTAGTCGATTTAGATACTGGAAGCTACCTAAATTTTAATGGCGATACTGCTTTTGCTTCAGCTAGTACGATTAAAGTGCCAATTTTAGTAGCTTTTTTCCAAGCAGTAGATGAGGGCAAAGTGCAGTTAGATCAGGTGCTGACGCTGAAGTCCGAACACATTGTCGGCGGTTCTGGGGATATGCAAGACCAGGCTCCTGGCAAGAAGTATTCGGCTTTGGAAGTTGCCCAAAAAATGATTGTTGTCAGTGACAATACGGCGACAAATATGATGATTGAGTTGTTGGGAGGTGCGGAGGTGTTGAATCAGCATTTTGCCAATTGGGGTTTGAGGGCGACGGTTCTCCGCAATAATTTGCCGGATTTGGAGGGAACTAATACTACCAGTCCGCAGGATTTGATTAATATCATAGCCCAGATTGATCGGGGTAATTTGGTATCGGTGAAATCGCGCGATCGCATTTTGCAAATCATGCGCCAAACTAGAAATGATTCTTTGCTGCCGAAAGGTTTAGGCGAAGGTTCAGTTATTGCTCACAAAACCGGCAACATTGATACAATGCTTGCGGATGCGGGGATGGTGGATTTGCCGAATGGTAAGCGTTATTTGGTGGCGGTGATGGTGAAGCATTCACCGGAAACAGAGAAGCCAGCTCAAACATTGATTCGGGAGATTTCTCGGATGAGTTACCGCTATTTGTACGGTGGGGAAACGCCAGCCGATTCACAAGTGAAAATTAAAAATTGAAAATTCAACCGGGTTTTTTCGGACAAGTCTCGTAGACTTTATCAAACTATAAATCAGTTTGTATTATGAAACTAAGCATCCGCCTTGCTTGTCTGGTAGCGCTCTCAACTTTAGCCGTTGGAGTCTCCCCCACCTTGAGTAATGCTAATCCTGCTCCTGAATCTGAGACGGACGGCGTGAGAGTGATCAACAATAATATCGAACTCAATCGGGCAAAAAACTTAGCCCGTCAAGCAGCAGAAAGGGCTAATGGGGGTTTAGGCAACTATCGAGCTGAAGCTTCTATGCACGGTATTTCTAGGGAATCGCCTTTTGTAGACAATGGCGATGGAACTTGGACTTTTACTTTTAAGGGTTCCAAGCCTGGTTCGTCTGTCTTTACGGTAGAAACGGTTGTTACGGTTTCCCAAGATGGCCGAATCAGAGTTGATTACAATGGGCAAATTCGCCAGTTATCTCCATTGTGAACAACTGTGTAAATATCGGGCTATGCAGTTTTAATCCTCGATCGAAATTTAAGTTAACGGCATTTTTTCCCTTTGTTACAATCAAGGGAATTCCCATCCTCAGATCAGCACTAATGCAAATTATCCTAGAAGTTCCCGATATCCTTGGCGAAAAACTGCAACAATTGGGCGATCGTCTCCCGGAAGCCCTGGATCGCGCACTTCGGGAACTCGCCCCCGCAGAAACCATCCCCTACCAAGACGATCGCCAAATCGTCGAACTGCTAGCGAGTCAACCCAGCCCAGAAGAAATCCTCGCAATCCGCCCCACACCTGCGTTGCAAGCCCGCATGAGCCAACTGCTCGATCGCAATAAATCCGGCACTATTTCGGCCAGAGAGGAAGTCGAACTCGATCGCTATTTGCTGTTAGAACATTGGGTGCGTTTAGCCAAAGCTCACGCCTACAAACGCTTACAGACAGAAGCATGAGTTATGTACCAGCCACTCTGCGTCGCGTCGTCACCCAACGCGCCGGAGAGCAATGCGAGTATTGTCGATTTCCCCAAACGGCTTCACTCTTTGCTTTTGAAATGGAACACATCATTGCTGAAAAACATGATGGGGTCACGGAAGCTGAAAACCTAGCGTTATCCTGTCCTTGCTGCAACCGTTTCAAAGGAACTGACCTAGGTTCCATCGACCCTGAGACAGGACAGCTAACTCCCTTTTTTAATCCCCGCCTCCAGGAATGGTCAGAGCACTTTCGGCTAGAAGGAGGAGTAATCGTCCCACGGACACCAGAAGGGCGCGTAACTGCTAAAATTCTGCAATTTAACCTCCTAGAACGCATCCTCGAACGCGAGCAACTTATCAGTATGGGGCAATAAGCTGTTGTGCATTTAAAACGCATAGTGGTATAATATAACATAATGATATTCAGACAAAGTGAATGCCTGCTAA
>NZ_JAUPTE010000109.1:0-17917 GCF_036701705.1 Microcoleus sp. w1-18aA5
CTACCTAATTATCAACAAGGCATAAGAGCTATGAGGCTTATTCTATCAGCGTTATAGGCGACTTGTCGCCCCGACAGGTCCCAGATATCATTCTGAAATGGATGAGGAAATTAGTTAATTTGGATGAAATACACTTAGGTAATATGGAATTGGTGATAATTGGTAATTTGTGCTCTTTTATTCGTTATGAGCTGTTAGTTATTAGCACCTACACATAACCAATGATAACTGACAACTGACTGCTGACTGCTGAACTCACTTTTGCAATCAAGCAACCTCAGAAGAATCGCAACGTTGGTGTTCCATCCGAAATATGTTAGCGTACAAACTAGCAACAATCTGTTTGCCTTCCTGCGTCAACTGCAAGTAACCGAGAGATTCACTGATGTGAGGATAAATGCCGCTCCAGTAAAACTTAGAGTAGCTTTGCAGCAAGTCGCCCGGATGTCGATAGCCCAAAACTTTAGTAGCACCGCTTTCTTCCAACTCGTAAAACAGCGCGCCAATTTTCTGCAAATATTGCGGGTTGCTGAGCTGACCTATCAAGTCAGCACCGCGCACTAAACTAGAATAATTACCTGCATCCTCGTCAGTGTTGCCGTCAAGCACCGAGAAACGAGTCTGTTCTATGTTCTGCTTAATTATCTCAGCATTAATTAGCTTGTGGTTGCCGAAGCGCTCGTCAATAAACAATTTGGCTCTGTCAACTCGGTAAGGAGCTAAGCTAGCGGCTGTTGCACCGGGAGCAAGTGCAATTCTCATGCCATCTTTTCCCGTAGCATATAATCCTTCTGATTCTTGGTCTTGCCGGCAAACTCCTTTGACATATCCGATGTCTTGGCACAGCAAAGAAATAATGAAGTGCAGCCAATCTTCGCAGGAAACTCCGCCCTTGCGAATGTGTTTTCCCCGCAAGATTTCTTGACCGACTAAGCTAATGCAAATGGCGTGTTCTACATTGTGATAAAGAGCATCGCTGTTGGCGATGTTTTCTAACGCCATTGCCCCCACCCAGGCAATAATGTCAGCATAGTCTGATTTGTAGCCTCCGTAAGTGCGGCTGTACCCGTTCTGAAGTTGTTCGATAAAAGCCTCGATCAGCAGTTCTGTAGAATTAAACATACCCTTTCCTTTTAGCTTAATATTTCCTTTTAAGAGCGGTGCATCTATTGGGGATTCGTCTACTTTTATGGATGAGATTTTAGCTCATACCAATTCACTATGAAGATACACTAAATGAGGCTGATGTCTTTTTGGTTGGAACTATATCCTTAGCGTTATATTAAATGCAGCTTCATAGTAAATTGGTATCACCACTCATGCACCCCGTGTGTGTTGTGCTCCGTGGGTGGCAAGTGGGTGGCAATCTCAAAACTCTTTGACGCAGCTACGCCCGGGGAGTCACGAAGCAATCTCGCGCCCTGACTCAAAACTCCCAAGCAACTCAGTCCATCACTGACACCCATCCCCGCCGTACTGCATAAAGCAGCCTCGTGACAATTTTTCGATCCTCTGAACTTTTTAAACTGTGAGAATTAATTGCGTATTGAATTTGCTGGAGCACAGTCCGATCGATCTTACCGGATTTCCAAATGTTCAAGTAAAGTTCGGAAATTTTATATTCAGGAATATAAGCTTTGGTTGTCATCTGCAGTCAACTCAATGTATATTTCTTATTGTCCGGCAATTTTAGATAACTTTATGTGATGTAGATCGGCTATAGACTGTGATGCGATCCCAGGCTGGAGTTAATGCACCTCTCCTAACAATGGTAATTTGAGCGAAAAAGCGCGATATTGCGATGTCATAAATTTTGCTGACGGCTGTGAAAATCATTATAGTTGCGCCCAAATTGTAGGATGTCACATACCATTCTCCCGTTGCGCTCGCCCCCTCCCAACTTGCAGCAAGGAAGAAAGTTTGAGCGCGGGTCGCGCAAATTTCTTGCCAAAGAAACACGCGTCGTGTACAATACAGAGTCTGGTATCCTCACTTACCCATAATTATTTTCATTCATCCCGTCCCCCCAGAGGGGAAGGGACTTTCAGTGCGGATACAGCCAAATCACTATATTCAGCAAAAAGCTAGAAATGCCGTAACTCATGCCCACTATTCAGCAACTCATCCGTTCAGCACGGGAACAAACGCAGAAAAAAACCAAATCGCCAGCTCTCAAGAGTTGCCCCCAGCGCCGCGGAGTTTGCACCAGAGTGTACACGACCACCCCGAAAAAACCCAACTCGGCGCTGCGGAAGGTGGCTCGGGTACGGCTGACCTCTGGTTTTGAAGTCACCGCCTACATCCCTGGGATCGGTCACAACTTGCAAGAACACTCGGTAGTAATGATCCGGGGCGGTCGGGTAAAAGATTTGCCCGGAGTTAGATACCACATCATTCGGGGTACATTAGACACCGCTGGGGTGAAAGACCGCAAGCAGGGTCGTTCCAAATACGGGGCCAAGCGTCCTAAAGAGAAAAAATAACACGGAACTCGCCCGATCGTCGGGGTAGGGAAGCAAAAATAAATCCGATCGCGCCGCTCAATTGCACGCTCGATCGTCATAAATCGATATGTGATCCCAAAACCCCAAACTCAATCATTCAAAATCAAAAATCCCAAATAGAACTATGTCTCGCCGCACAGTTATTCAAAAACGTCCAGTTCCACCAGATCCAACCTACAACAGCCGGTTGGTAAGCATGATGGTGAGACGGATCATGCAGCACGGCAAAAAATCCGTTGCCTCCAGCATCGTCTACGACGCCCTCAAAACCATCCAAGAACGCACAGGGGCTGAACCGTTAGACTTGTTTGAAAAAGCAGTCAAAAACGCCACACCCCTGGTCGAAGTCAAAGCCCGCCGGGTAGGTGGCGCCACCTACCAAGTGCCGATGGAAGTGCGTTCCGATCGCGGTACCACCCTCGCCCTCCGCTGGCTGATCAGATTTGCCCGCGCCCGCACCGGACGCTCGATGGCAGCCAAGCTAGCCAACGAACTGATGGATGCAGCTAACGAAACAGGGAGTGCTATTCGCAAGCGCGAAGAAACTCACCGTATGGCTGAAGCTAACAAGGCTTTTGCTCACTACCGCTACTAACTGCAACAACGGGCATGGAGAAGAGCGCGATCGTTCGATATAAAAGCATCGGGTGAGAAATTGGAAAGTGTAAGTTTTGAGTGTTGAGATTGCTTCTCTTGGCGCAGTTGCGATTGGTGAAGCAAACTCAAAACTCTCAAAATCAAAATTCATGCACTCAAAATTCATGCACTCTCTGAATCCTCCATGTCGCATCCTTAATATTTTTGTAAACAAATCTTGCAAAAAATATTAAAATGTAACAATAAGCTCCAGAGACTTTTGTAAGTCACTGGGGAGTGCAAACTAGGGTTACTGTGTAGTATAATAGTATTATAACAGCAACACAAGATTAAGGAGGTAGCTGTGGCACGTACCGTCCCGCTAGAAAAAACTCGCAACATCGGCATCGCAGCCCACATAGACGCGGGCAAAACAACAACAACTGAAAGAATTCTGTTCTATTCAGGCATGGTTCACAAGATGGGTGAAGTGCACGAGGGAACAGCAGTCACTGACTGGATGGAGCAAGAGCGGGAGCGGGGAATTACGATTACTGCCGCTGCTATCACCACCAGTTGGAAAGATTACAAAATCAACATCATCGACACTCCCGGACACGTAGACTTCACGATCGAAGTCGAACGCTCAATGCGAGTGCTCGACGGAGTGATCGCAGTGTTCTGCTCGGTAGGGGGAGTGCAGCCACAATCCGAAACAGTTTGGCGACAGGCCGATCGGTACCACGTACCCCGGATTGTGTTCGTCAATAAAATGGATCGGATGGGGGCAAACTTCTACAAAGTCTACGGCCAAATTCGCGATCGAATGAGAGCGAACGCCGTACCCATCCAAATCCCGATCGGCAGTGAAGAAAACTTCCGGGGAATTGTAGACTTAGTGCACATGAAAGCCTATATCTACAACAACGACATGGGAACCGACATCGAGGAAGTAGAAATCCCCGATGAAGTAAAGGATCTAGCCGTAGAATACCGCACCAAGCTGATCGAGTCCGTAGCAGAAACCAGCGACGCCCTCACGGAGAAATACCTCGAAGGCGAAGAGTTAACGGAAGACGAAATCCGCTTGGCCCTGCGTCAGGGCACTGTAGAAGGTACGATCGTCCCGATGTTGTGCGGTTCGGCATTCAAAAACAAAGGCGTTCAGTTGTTGTTGGATGCAGTCATCGACTATCTGCCCTCGCCCTTGGAAGTTCCTCCAATTCAAGGACTCCTGCCCAACGGCGACACAGCAGAGCGGTTTGCCGACGACAACGCGCCGCTGTCAGCCCTGGCCTTCAAAATCATGGCTGACCCCTACGGCCGCCTGACCTTTGTTCGCGTCTACTCCGGTATCCTCAAAAAAGGAACCTACGTCCTGAACTCCACCAAAGACAAAAAAGAGCGGGTTTCTCGCCTAATTGTACTCAAAGCGGACGATCGGATAGAAGTTGAGGAACTCCGAGCCGGAGACTTGGGAGCAGCCTTGGGTTTGAAAGACACCTTCACCGGCGACACCCTCTGCGAAGAAGGAGCGCCAGTGATTCTGGAATCTCTGTTTATTCCAGAGCCAGTCATCTCGGTGGCTGTCGAACCCAAAACCAAACAAGACATGGAGAAGCTCTCCAAAGCCCTCCAGTCACTCTCGGAAGAAGACCCCACCTTCCGAGTCAACGTTGACCCAGAGACCAACCAGACTGTCATCGCCGGTATGGGCGAACTGCACCTGGAAATCCTGGTTGACAGGATGCTGCGGGAATTCAAAGTAGAAGCGAACGTGGGTCAGCCACAAGTAGCCTACCGTGAAACCATTCGCAAATCCGTCCGCGCCGAAGGTAAATTTATCCGCCAAAGTGGCGGTAAAGGTCAGTACGGTCACGTCGTGATCGAACTAGAACCCACCGAAGTCGGAAGCGGCTTTGAATTTGTCTCCAAAATTGTTGGTGGCACTGTACCCAAAGAGTACATCGGCCCGGCAGAACAAGGGATGAAAGAAGCGTGCGAATCAGGTATTGTAGCAGGATATCCCGTGATTGACCTCAAAGCTACTATGGTAGACGGGTCTTTCCACGACGTAGACTCCTCAGAAATGGCATTTAAGATCGCCGGTTCAATGGCGATCAAAGAAGCCGTGATGAAGGCGTCGCCAGTGCTGCTAGAGCCTATGATGAAAGTAGAGGTTGAAGTTCCTGAAGATTACATCGGGAACGTCATCGGAGACCTCAACTCGCGTCGGGGTCAGATCGAAGGTCAAGAGACGGATCAGGGGATAGCCAAAGTTTCTGTAAAAGTTCCACTAGCAGAAATGTTTGGTTACGCCACCGACATCCGCTCGAAAACCCAAGGTCGAGGCATCTTCACAATGGAATTCAGCCATTACGAAGAAGTGCCGCGAAACGTGGCTGAAGCCATTATCGCTAAGAACAAAGGGAACTAATGATTTTGGATTTTAGATTTTGGATTTTGGATTGAATCCAAAGTCTAGAATCTAAAATCTCAAGTCTAAAATCGCTAAAAAAAACAAGGAACAGATCAAGAATGGCACGCGCAAAATTTGAACGGAATAAACCCCACGTAAACATCGGCACGATCGGTCACGTTGACCACGGCAAAACAACTTTGACCGCCGCGATTACGATGACTCTCTCTGCACTAGGTCAAGCAAAGGCTAAGAACTACGCCGACATCGACGCTGCGCCAGAAGAAAAAGCACGGGGTATTACGATTAATACTGCTCACGTGGAATACGAAACCACAGGTCGGCACTATGCTCACGTAGATTGCCCCGGACACGCTGACTATGTGAAAAACATGATCACCGGTGCAGCTCAAATGGACGGCGGCATCCTAGTAGTGTCAGCGGCAGACGGCCCTATGCCTCAAACTCGCGAACACATCCTGCTAGCTAAGCAAGTTGGCGTTCCCAGCTTGGTTGTCTTCTTGAACAAAGAAGACATGGTGGATGATGCTGAACTGTTGGAATTGGTAGAACTGGAAGTTCGCGAACTTTTGAGCTCTTACGATTTTCCGGGCGATGACATCCCCATCGTCACAGGTTCGGGATTGAAAGCTCTCGAAGCGATGCTTGCTAATCCCAAGACAGTCAAGGGCGAAAATGAGTGGGTTGACAAAATCTACAAGCTGATGGAAGAAGTAGATGCTTACATCCCCACCCCAGAACGCGAAGTTGACAAGCCTTTCTTGATGGCAGTTGAAGACGTATTCTCGATTACTGGTCGGGGTACTGTCGCCACTGGCCGGATCGAACGCGGAACCATCAAAGTCGGCGAAACAGTAGAATTGGTGGGTCTTAAGGACACTCGCAGCACTACAGTGACTGGTGTGGAAATGTTCACCAAGTCTCTGGAAGAAGGTTTGGCCGGCGACAACGTTGGTCTACTGCTGCGGGGGATTTTAAAGGCGGATATTGAACGCGGAATGGTGATTGCCAAGCCGAAAAGCATCCTGCCTCACACTCAGTTTGAATCTGAAGTGTACATCCTGAAGAAGGAAGAAGGCGGCCGGCACACGCCCTTTTTCTCTGGCTATCGCCCTCAGTTCTACGTCCGTACCACTGACGTGACCGGCACGATCGCACAATTCACGGCTGATGACGGTACTGAAGCAGAAATGGTGATGCCCGGTGACCGGATCAAAATGACCGTGGAGTTGATTCACCCGATCGCGATCGAACAAGGAATGCGCTTCGCTATCCGCGAAGGCGGCCGCACCGTCGGCGCCGGCGTTGTTTCCAAAATCCTCAAGTAGGACTCGCATAACAGCTTAAATAGCAGAAAAGCCACCAAATATTAATAGGCTTTTCTGCTATTTAGTGAGTAGTGAGTAGTTATAGGTTAGTGGCCAGTTGTTAGTAGTTATGGGTTAAATGTTCAATAACAAATAACAAATGACTGATGACTGATGACTGATGACTAATGACTAAAAATAAACTGAACCTCGAAAATTCAAGAAACAAAAATGGCAACAATTCAACAGCAAAAAATTCGCATTCGCCTCAAAGCTTTCGATCGCCGAATTCTAGACGCATCCTGCGAAAAAATTGTAGATACAGCAAATCGGACAGCAGCCACAGCGATCGGCCCGATTCCCCTACCGACAAAGCGGCGGATTTACTGCTTGCTGCGATCGCCCCACGTAGACAAAGATTCTCGCGAACACTTTGAAACCCGCACGCACCGTCGGATTATCGACATTCACCAGCCATCGGCAAAAACAATTGACGCTTTGATGAAACTGGATTTGCCAGCCGGCGTAGATATCGAAGTCAAGCTGTAGATTGAGGGCTTGGAAAATAACAAAAAAAGGAACAAGGGAAAAATACTTTGTTCCTTTTTTTCATTCCCGGATGCAAGGATAGTCAGAAACCAGTTTTAAAGTTGAGAATACGATCGAGGTGTTGTAAGCTGCCTTGCTGGTAATGCAATGGTTGATAAGATTCTTTTCTTTTTAGAGAAATTTGCTATGATGGTTTGAGCGATGGCTATTCGATATTTCTTCAATTACCAGCTATGAACATTCAGTTGGTTGACTCCTTAATTCAAGTCATTGAATCGCTGACACCTGAAGAGAGTTTGTTGTTCCAAGAAAAACTTTCAGCTAGGGCGATTCAGAGTACGCCTGGAGTCTGTGGAGGAAATGCCCGGATTCGCAACACCCGCATTCCTGTTTGGACACTCGTTTCGCTTCACCAACAGGGGGCTGATGAGGCTGAGTTACTTCGGAATTATCCAGTCTTGGACGATCGCGATCTAGAGAATGCTTGGCGTTATTACGATCGCCACCGCGAAGAAATCGATCGTATTATTATTTCTCATCAAACCGATGATTGAAAGGGTGAGGCTTTATTCCAATGAAAATTTCCCGATCGCAATGGTCGAGCATTTACGTAGTCTTGACAGTGATGTTTTAACTTCTTATGATGCCGGTCAAGCAAATCAAGGAATTCCTGATGACGAGGTTCTGCGCTTTGCGACTGCACAAAATCGGGCGGTAATTAGCTTCAATCGCGATGATTTTGTGGCGCTGCACCGTGGTGGCGATCGCCACGCAGGAATTATTGTTTGTAAAGACGATCGAGATTACCTGGGACAAGTTACTATTCTTCATGCCTATCTTCAGCAAGTTGATTCGTTGCTCGATCGCCTAATTCGGATCAAAAAGCAGAATCAGCGTGGGTTGAGTCATCCGGTTTTTGTGGTTCAAGAGTACGCGCGATAATTCACCCACACCAAGCAAAAACCTGGGTAACAACCAAGGATTTTTGAGGAAAACCCGGTTTCTGATCCTACGCATCAGCCGAAAGTCTCGATCGCCCGCGTCGCATTTCCCCCGATCGCCCCTCACCCCCGCCCGGAATTGCCTTTAATCAGTTAAAGTAAGAAAAATAAGCGCAAGTACCGTCACTTTTGAGCGACAATGGCATCCTCTTCCTCTGTAGCAGTTCGCGAACTCCCCTTATTTCCGTTGCCGGAAGTGGTTCTATTTCCAGGTAGACCGCTGCCACTGCAAATCTTCGAGTTTCGCTATCGAATCATGATGAATACGATTCTGGAGGGCGATCGGCGTTTCGGTGTACTCATGTGGGACCCCAACCAAAACAAAGTCTCTGCCGTTGGCTGTTGCGCCGAAGTGATTCACTGCCAGCGCCTGCCCGACGATCGCATGAAAATTATGACTCTCGGCCAGCAGCGGTTCCGAGTCCTGGACGCCGTTCGGGAAAAACCGTATTTAGTTGGTCTAGTAGAATGGATCGAAGACGAACCGCCACAACAAGACCTCAGACCTTTGGGAAAAGATGTCGAACAACTGCTGAGAGATGTAGTTCGCCTCTCCAGCAAATTGATGGATCAGCCGATCGACCTGCCCGAAGACATTCCCAGTTTGCCTACAGAATTGTCGTACTGGGTAGCCAGCTACCTTTACGGCGCAGCGACAGAACAGCAAACTCTTTTAGAATTGCAAGATACTGCTGCGAGATTGGAACGCGAAACCGAAATTTTGACTTCTACTCGCAATCACTTGGCAGCGAGGACTGTACTGAAAGATACACTCAAGTAGCCAATTGGTCTAGGAAAAAGTACGATCTATTTGACCTGCATTGCAGAAAGAATTACACACAAATCATTCGATTTTCGATTTTCGATTTTTGATTTTTGATTTACTGATGAACTAAGGGTTTGGATCGCGCGCTTACAGTTCCATTATTTTTGCGAACTGGTATCTGTTCAATTCTTAACTTCAAACAGGTTCGGATAGGTTCCTTATAGCAGTAAATGCTTGTGTTAGAAAATCACGGCCAACCGAAACCATACGATGCAGTTAGAGGCGGTCAACTGCCACCTCCTGTGGGCGGTGTAGTGCTTGGCGGACTAGCAGGAGTTAAACATCGGCTGTCTAGTTCTGTCAACGAACATCGAATTGCCGCCCTGAGAGAGGCACTCAATTACGGCGATGCTGGCTTAAAAATAGTCATCAAGATTTGTCAAAGCGAAACAGGGCCAGTGCAGCGGGCGGCCTGCGATTTGCTTCGACAAAGGCTTAATTTGATCGCCCGCGAAAAGTTACAGGCCTTTGTAGCTTCAAGTTCAGATGCAGAAGCTGAGGTAGACAGCACGGAAAAAATATTAAAGCACTCATCCGGTGCAGTCTCAGAAAAAAATTACGATCGGCAAATGTCCGAAGCACAGTTAATATTTGAGACAATTACGCAGCAAATGCAACCAAATTTGTTGCTATTAGAAGCGCTGGTAGCCTCTGTAGAACGGGAAGAATTTACCAGCGAACTGATGAATCTTTGGGAACTATTAATCTTAGAAATTCAGGAACCTCTCAAAGAACTGCGTCAGGCTGTTGCCAGTGCGATTTCCGCCCAACTGCGGATTCAGTGGCTGTACAATCAAGCTGAATCTCAAGCCAACCAGTGGCAGCAGCGAGCTTTGCTAGCTCTTCAGACACAGGATAAGAATTCAATCCGCCTCGCCGTAGTTCGCCAGCAGGTTCAAGTCGATCAGGCCGCAGAACTAAAAATTGACTTAGACTACCAAACTGTGCGAGTAGAAACTCTCAATCGCAACTTGCTGGCTTTGGAAAGTAAGATTGCTCAAGCCAATTCCAAGAAAGAGATCCTCAAGATGCAGCTTCATTTTGCTAAGGTACAGCAGCAAATAGACTTCACTTTCAGCCAAGTCAATAGTATATTTTTTAGTCCTTAGTTGTCGGACTCTCCGGTTATATATTGCGTGAACTCAAACTTGTCTGACGCAAAAATGTATTGTCCCACTGAAAATTGTTTTCTTATCTCGCTTAGCTCCTTCGAGATTAGCGCCACACAAAAATGCCCCGCTCAAATTAGCACCCCTCAAGTCAGCTCCTCTCAAATCTGCGCCCTCAAGGTTACTTTCACACAAAAAAGCGCCTCTCAAGTTGGCTGTTCTGAGACTCGCTCCCCGCAGTTTAGCCTCGCTTAGATTGGCTTTTTCGAGGTTTGTATTGTCCAAGCAAGCATCTATGAGGTTTGCTTCCATTAGATTGGCAGCGTACAATGAGGATCGGCTCAAATCAACACCGATCATTTTGGTGTCGCTCAAGTTTGCGTTTTTCAGTGTTGCCTCAATCAGGTCAGCTCCTGTTAATCTTGCGAAACTTAGATCTGCTCGGCTCAGGTTTGCCCCATTGAGTTTTGTCATCACAAGGCAAGCATTCTTGAGGTTAGTACCTATTAAGTTTGCCTGCCCTAGGTTGGCCAAAGCAAAATTTATTTCTTTGAGATTCGCGCAGGCTAGATTAATATGAATTAGGAAAGCTTCTCGCAAAGAAGCCTCTTTCAAGTTGGTTTCATGAAAATTTCTTTCTCCGGCTGCGTATCGCTTGAGAAGTTCATCAGCATTCATTTCGCCAGCCTCCTAAGTTTTACTTAAAAAGTATAGTACATAAAAATAAATTATACTACTGACAGTAAGCTGTAGCAACCAAAGATTTTTAAAGTTTCGGTGTGATTTTTTAATTCTTCCAGTGCTGATCGAACAAATGCTTGGCAGGCGTTAGCCTCAACGTCCATAAAGAAAATATATTCTCCGAGCGATCGTTTAGTAGGTCTAGATTCAATCCGGCTTAAATTAATACCACGACTGGCAAATACTTGCAAAGGTTTTACAAGTGCTCCTGGCATATTGGCAGGTACGCTAAAAGCTAGTGAGGTATGGGTGCAATTAGACGGTGAAGCATCGAGGATCAACTTAGAAGCAGATTGTGTAATGGATTTAATGGATGAGCGCTCCCCTGGTTCTACGTTGGCGATTTCTCTCCCACTCCTGCTGAGTACCCAAAATCGAGTGTAATTATCGGGATAATCATTAATGGGTTGAGCTAACACTGGCAAATTGTAAAGTTCAGCCGCTCTTGGCGAAGATATCGCTGCTACATTTCTATCTTCCAGATATTGCAATGCTTCCGTCGTAGAATTCGCCGGAATTAATTGAGCTGAGGGAATAAACTGCCCCAACCATACCTGACACTGAGCTAGCGCTTGCGGGTGAGAGTAAACTTTTTGAATCTCGTTAAAATTTTTGGCATTAGACACTAAGGCGTGGGAAATTGGCAAAACTAAGGCGTGTTGAATGCGGAGTTGATCGAGTCGCCAGAGTGTATCTAAGGTTACAGTCACGCTGCCTTCGATCGAATTTTCGACGGGCACAACTGAATAGTCAACCTGCCCTACGGCAGATGCCTCTAGCGCTTGGGAAATGGTGGAATAAGGACACAGGGTGCATTCCAAGTTAGTTTCCAGGCTCAACCAATTGACATAAGCTAGAGCCGCTGTTTCTGCATTTGTACCAACAGGGCCGAGATGTGCGATAGAAATTTTCATTTAGAGGCAATTTTAGGTTACAAATGTTTGCTTTACTCTCATCAGCTACGAAGTATGATGAAAAATTAGCGATGTCCCGAAAGCTTTTATCAGTGATTTCTCGGATGACATTGCTGGGTTCGCGACTTAGCGCGCGACTTATGTCACCTTAAAAAAGGTGATAGTTTATTAAGATATGCTTAGGAATCCTATATTTTGATATTTTCTCATGTATATCCGCTTTAATGCTTCCCAATCCGTTGAGATCGCCGTACCAGAGGAACGGGTTCCCATTCAACATTATCTACGCCAGCCCAGACGACTGGTGAACGCCCTGGTCGATCAAAGTCGCACACAACAGCTAAGCGATGACTGTTTCCGCCTGAAAATGCGACCGTTACAATTTATGATGCTGAGCATTCAACCCACAGTAGACATGAGGGTGTGGTCTGAGTCGGATGGCACAATCAATTTGGAGTCCGTGGCCTGCGAAATTCGTGGCGTGGGTTATATAAACGATCGCTTTGCTCTCAATCTCAAAGGAAAGCTTTGTGTACACCAAAGCAGCGGGGTAGCATACTTGAAAGGAAAAGCGGATTTGGAAGTGCAAGTAGAATTACCGCCGCCGTTTTGGCTGACGCCCAAACCCATTTTAGAAGCAACGGGGAACGCTTTGCTCAAGAGCGTACTGCTGAGCGTCAAACAGCGGTTGATGCACCAGTTGCTCTTAGATTACCGCCGCTGGGCAAACAGCGAAAGTGAGCTAATATCGATCGATCTCCCCCCAATCTTATCTTTAGAAGGGTGAAATCCTACTAGAGAAGCTGTTAATTAATGTATAGGGATATTTAGGCACAAATCAGGCAACTTACCAAAATATTAGTTATACGCTCGAATTGGGCATCGGTCGCTTTGTTGGAACTAGCCAGCAGGGAGAGATAGCTGCCGGTCAGTCAAGATCGATGTGAGTCAGCCCCCCATGTTCATCGTCTTCGATTATTCCCACGCCCCCAGGCCAAGGTGTTGACCTGTCTTTTGAAACTTCGTCCTTTTGGCGGAGTTCGCGCTGCGGTGGCTTGATTATTTTGCCCGGTTGATGCGCTGCGGCCACCCGAATCCTGATTTTTGGGCCGGAATTGCCCAAGCGAATTGTCATCCCGTCCACAACAGACACCTGAGCGATCGGTCTATCATCTACATAAGTGCCGTTAGCACCAAAATTAATAATTTCCCAGCCATTAGCGTGATTCCACAGTTCTACGTGGTGGCGGGAAACTACAGCGCTGTAAATAATTACATCATTGTCGTTTGATCGACCGATCCGAACCACCGGTTCTGATTCAAAACACCAACTTTGAACTGGGACAGACTGGATAGGATGTAAAAGAGTTAAGGTAATCACTGATGTTTTGACACTCCACCGCCAGACTGAAACGGGGATACTTCCAGAGAGATTTTTTGGGAGAAAACTGCAAAAAATTTGCTTTTTAAAGGCGTCGTCAGTGCGCCCCTATTCCCTCTATCTGCCGTAAAAGTTGAACTTTTGGCTGCTTGAGGCATTTGAAGCAACTTTTGAGGGTGAGCTTTTGGCGCAGGCGCAAATTTTTGCGGTCCTCGGTAACAAGCAAACACGATGTGATTAGTCGGGTGAACTTCCCAGTGATGGACGGCGGTTTTAACCGCTTGATTAATGTGGTTTGTGAGGGAGCGATTCTGCCGATGGGTGAGCCGCTCAATTCGATCGGCTAAATAATCCTTTTCCCGCTGATGAACCAGAGAATTTAAATCAGACCCGTGCTGGTTGCACCGCTGATTCGTGTTCTCGATCGGGCCACGGTCACTGCTCAACGACTTTCTGTTTATAAAGAAAGAAGTTAACCAATTATTAATCCTGGGGTTTCTAGATAAAATACTTGTTGATTGTATCAAACAGCATAGGTCTTTTTGAATTGCTAACATTTTCCTTATTGATGCGATACCTTTAAAATACAATGCTTTGAGCAGCACTGGAATTTTAAGCGACAACGCATCAATCTCTCATAGCGAAAATACCGATCGACCTTCCTCGCGCGCGCGGCCCCAAAATGCGATCGGCAATTAGTCCCCCGACGAGCGGGAAGGCCAAACTTCAGCTTAAATCTGAGTCAGGCGGCTCCGGTTTCGGCTCTGGCTGGACAGATTCTTGCCTTTGCCGTTTCAACTCTGCAACTTTTTCTTGAGCTACATCCCTGACTTCGAGAGCTTTATCTTGGAATTTTTCCGCCAGACTTTGAGCGCCCCGCTTCACACCGGCCACATTTTTGAGAGTTCTGTCGAAATCTTCGTGTAAAAACTCTGCTACCAGACCGACTTTTTTGTGCAGTCCCTCCGCGTACTGCACTGGTTCCGATACAGCAGCTTCAGAGACGATCGCCCGCTTGCTGCCAATGGTCGAAATAGCTGCCACAGGTAACAAGTAAATGTCGTCTAAAACACCGCGCCAGCCGCTCGATTTAAATAGGTAGTGGGTGACTGAACCCGTCCGGGCATCAAATAGGTAGTCAACCACTGTACCTGCCTGATTTCCAGCGTCCGTGAGCACCTCAAGCCCGATCGGACAAACAGCTTGTTCCGGCTGATGCAATTCCGGCAGTTCCGGGTTAATGGTGACAAAAACATTTTCCCCCACCGTATCAACTTGTGCCCAAGCGAACCAAGTTTTTTTGCTGCCCAAAAGTCCCGACTTGCAAGTAAAGCCGATCGCCCGCTGGGAGTGAGCATCGAGCCAAACCCGATCTACCCTGCCGACCTCTTCCGCCGTTCTGCGGTCGATGGTGCGGCGGCCCTGCAGTTCGCTGCGCCTAACAATCTGTGGTGATGTACTCATAAATAAACTCCTGAGTGCCGCCTTTGAAAAATGTCGATCGTCCAAAGAAGCCGATTTAATATTCTTCTTCCGAATAATGGCGATTATTATCTGCCTGGGTTAACTCCTCCTCTTCCCTGGAATTGCCAACTTCTTTGTGTTCGGAAACAGGAATCGTGCTAATGTGCACGCCGCCCGAGGGAGCGTGAATTTCCTTAGCCTCCCTAGGCTTGACGCTAATTTGTCCTAACTGGACTGAGGACTGATTCGGGCCTACGTTGATTTGAATTTTCGGCCCAGAGCGAGCCAAGTGAACGATCAGACCGTCCACAATGGGAACCTTAGCGATCGGCTTACCATCGAGGTAAGTGCCGTTGGTACCTAAATTGATCAGTTCCCAAGTTATGCCGCTGCGCCGCAATTCGATGTGGCGACGAGAAACCACAGCGCTAAAAAGAACGACGTGGTTTTCGGTCGAACGCCCGATCCGGACGACCTGCTCGTCTTCAAAGATCCAACTGCGGACGGGTATAGACTGGAGTGGATGTAGCAAGGTCAGCTTAATCACATTGGCTGCATTGAGTTTTGGTAGAGCGCCTCAAGATGCGATTTTAGATTTTAGACTTTCGATCGCCCAATCCAAACTCGCTCTAAGAGATTTGAAATAAAAACGTAACCAGGTCTCCTTTGCCCAGAGAGATGCGGTCTCCCGGTCGCAACCGGTGGCGGTTTCCCTTGGGTAGCGGAGTATTGTTGACGTAAGTGCCGTTGGAACTGCCTACATCTTCTAGGTAGCAAGCATCTCCCTCCACCCGGAGATTTGCGTGTACCCGAGAAACTATCTCAGAATTAGCAAATCCCGAAACATCAATATCCGGTGGCACTAAATCATTTGGCTTGCCTATGTGAACCACAGCCAGACTGTGAGGCAATTCCATCGGGGTATTTGTCTGAACGTGTAGCAGGCGCGCCGACTGCTGTTGCAGTTGAGTTTTAGCTACACCTGCTGGCTGTAAGCCCGGAACCGGAGGAGAGATAGTTACTGGTGTTGCCACCGATTCAGTTGTAACAGGAACCGAGGGCAAAGGCGGGGGATCTGGAATCGTCGGAATGCTGGCAGGAGTTTTTTCCAAGTTAAGCCCCTTATTCAGGGTAACTAGAGGTTCCATTTGCATCAGGGGATCGGGTGGCACTAAATCCGGCGCCGGTGATGATACCACTGTCGGGCCTACAGGCGAGGGGGACGGTACTGTCACCTCAACTTCTGGAACTATGGAACCCGGACGCAAATTAAAGCCACACTGACCGCAAAATGCTGCATCTGTCTGAACTGCTGCACCGCAGTTCGAGCAACTTGCGGTAACAGGTAAAGGCGTGTAGCAAGCCTCACACTGGCTGGCCCCGTCGGGGTTCTGGTGATTGCAATTGGGACAGACAATCATCGATTTCTCCTTGCTATCGGCCAGATTTTTAAATCAGCCTCATCAAAAGTCGTTGGGTCTGAAACCCCGTCCTTACAGGACGGCTTTACATTGAATTGAATCCCCTTGCGGGGTAGGGGTATGGTTGCCCCCCCGTGAGGATATGGTTGTCCTCAATCTCCCATTTCTGGGGTAAAGTTAGCTTCGCCAATGTTTAGGGAGCTTGTTAGGCTAGCAGGACTGTTCCAGTGACCTTAGAACTGTTTAACCACTAGCGACAGAGCAAGGGACTAGCTTCGTATCCCAGGGTGTCGTGACTCACAAAACGTAGTCAGTTAAGACTTAGGCTGGTCAGAATGGCTTGTTAGATTTCTCTTCCAAGCCTCATGCCTTTAGGCTGAGGTTCCTGACAAAAATACTCGTGTATATGGTCAAATTTTAACTTTAACCGCCACAATTCTTATATTGCTTCTAATACTAGCAACTGAGCTGACGCCGTGACGTTAGCTGTGATGGGCAAGATTGAGTTAGTGATAATGCTGACTGTGTTGGCACGCTTGCCGCTCTGTCGGCTATTTTACTGCTTCGCCAGCCGCCGCATCGAGCAGCCACCAAAGTTCGCCTTCTGGTTCAACGAGTCTGGCTGGATAGGTCATTTCGTCGGCTGCGGGGGCAAAAATTTGAGCTAGGGCGGGTTGTTTGCTGGCTCCTGCGACCATGAATATGACGCACCGGGCCCGGTTGATTAAGGGGACTGTAAAGGTAATGCGGGGTTGACCGTCTTTGTTACCGACAGTTACTAGGGCATCGCGGACTTCCAAGGCTGCTGTGCCGGGAAATAGAGAGGCTGTGTGGGCGTCGTCTCCTATACCCAATAAAATGATGTCGAAGGCAGGAAACTCGCCCTCTGATACTTTGAAGAACTGCTGCAATTCGGTTTGGTGCGCGGCAGCGTCGGCTGCGGGGTCGCCGGCGCTTGTGGGCATGGGGTGAATGTTGCTGGCGGGGATATTCACTCGATCGAGCCATGCGAGCCGCGCCATTTTTTGATTGCTGTCTGGGTGTTCTGGGGGAACATAGCGTTCGTCGCCCCAGAAAACGTGAATTTTGTCCCAAGCCAGGTCTTGGGCTGCGATCGCTCTGTAGAGGGGTTCCGGTGTGCTTCCGCCCGCTGCGGCGATCGTACAAAGTCCGCGTTCTGCTATGGCTTCTGAGATTTTCGACAGCACAATCTCCAGCGATCGATCTATCAGTTGTTCCCGATTTGCTAATACTTCAACTACTTTTTTCATTAATTTCCTCTCAACTTTTCTTGGGCTTTGTTCTCAGCAATTGCCAATTTTACATTGACATTTTGGTTTGAGGTCGATCGGCTGACAGACCCGGCAGGTCTGGCACAGCATCCCATAAAATTTTATCATCTTATGCCCCTTGATTTAAGGAAAGCAAGACATATTTCTACCAGTGCTTTATGGATTTTCACCGGTTGCATTCAGCTTTCGCAACTTTCAATCAAAAGTTCGATCGTACTCGGAGCATCTGGGCAGAAAGTAAAAAGCGTTTTTTGGGACTCCGAGCCGTCCCGCACAGCAAAGTCTATAAATTTGACACTCCCTGCGCTGAAGCAGCAGGGATTCTAAAGAAACTACCAAAAGGTAATTCTTGAAGGCGCTGTCAAAACACCCCTACAAACTCCGTCAAGGTC
>NZ_JAUPTE010000110.1:0-17760 GCF_036701705.1 Microcoleus sp. w1-18aA5
AAGTTTCCCACGATCCCAGACCCATGCAAATACTACCCTTGACAATTTCCCTTTTTCCTTAACTTGTCACCAATGGTGTCATGTTTTGTTTACGGTAGCTAAATTACTGTTTATACCAAGCTTGGCGCCACTGTTTCATTTGCTGAATTTCTTGTTTTTGCGAAGTCAAAATTTCTTGAGCTAATTTCTTCATTTCCGGGCGTTTTGACTTCTTCAAAGCATCTTGGGCCATCACTAAAGCTCCTTCGTGGTGAGGAATCATCGCATTAATAAATCGCAAGTCAAATTTGTCGTCAGCGGCCCCTAAATCCATGCTCATCATCATGCTTTGCATTTGTTCGGGAGTCATTGCCATCATGTGACCCATGGGACCGTGATAAGCCATCGGCGTACTGCTGGCTTTGGGATACCAAGTTTTTCGCCACTCTTTCATTTGATTTATTTCACGGTTTTGAGCAGCAATTATATCAGTCGCAAGTTTTTTCATTTCCGGGCGTTTGGATTGTTTAAGCACATCTTGAGCCATGTTTACAGCACCTTGATGGTGTACTGTCATGCCATCAATAAATCGCAAATCGTAGTCGGCATCAGCAGGGCCTAAATCCATTGACATATCGTGATTCATGCCATGATTCATGCCACCCATGCCACCGCCTTGTACCACGTCTTGCTTGTTGTTTGCTTCAGTTGCAGCCGTAACATTTGGGGCGGGAGTTTCACTGGAAGGGGCATTTGAACAAGCTGCAAGCAATCCACTGGTAAAAGCGGCTGTGGCGGTCAGCGTCAGCGCTGCAAAGCCTGTTTTTAATGAAATTGGTTTCATAGAGCTTATATCCTTAAAACGGCTATTTATTTTCAGTTTTTCATATATAAATGAAATTAGGATGAAATTTTTGTGGCAAACTTGTAAAGAATTATTTCTGTGCCGTCGATCGCACTCAAATTTAAGATTTACAGAACTCACTTGAATCTAATTATGTAGGGTACACAGTCCGCGCCTTACCCCTATGGGTAGGGTGTCAAACCACTTTTTTTATAATTCCTGATTTATTTTGCAATTCCCCTTGACTCTCCTGTTTACTGGAGACTTTACAATGGAGTTAATTCATTGATTGAGCAGAGTAGTTTCTGCTGAGGTTGAAATTATGACTTTACAGCTAAAAGTTCCTAAGATGGCTTGTTCTGCTTGTGCGACTACGATCGCAAAAGCAGTCCAAACCATTGACTCAGCCTCAAAGGTTGAGGCCGATCTCAAGACAAAATTGGTCACGATTCAAACCGCTAAGTCAGAAAGTGAAGTTAGGAAAGCGATCGCATCGGCGGGCTATCCAACAAGTCTATTTTAGATTTACTTGCAGCTTTGAATCTGGGAGATTTAACAAGAGTCTAAAATTTTTGATTCTCCACGACAGGAGTACGTCGCACGTTATCCGTTTTTAGGCGAGGTCATTTGAAGACAGAAGGTAACTTTATAAGTTAGGAGGGCATCTATGGACAATCTCACACTTAAATTGCGGGGCATGAGTTGTGCTTCTTGTGCTTCATCTATCGAACAAGCAATTCAATCTGTTCCCGGCGTACTTGAGTGTCATGTCAATTTTGGGATGGAACGAGCAACCATCCAATACGACTCCAAGCAAACCAACTTAGAAACAATTCAATCTGCTGTTGATGATGCGGGATACCAAGCTTTGCCGCTTCAAGAAATGGCCGCGACAGAGGATGATTCCGAACAAGCCGCTCGCAAATCTGAATCTCAAACCTTGCAGCGGAAGCTCTGGACAGCAGGTATCATAAGCACCCTGCTATTTGTGGGCGCTATTCCAGCGATGACCGGCTTGCATCTGCCATTTATTCCCCCATGGCTGCACAATTTTTGGCTGCAATTAGTCCTGACATCCCCCGTACAATTTTGGTGCGGCAAATCGTTTTATGTAGGAGCTTGGAAATCCTTCAAACGGCGGGTGGCGACAATGGATACCTTGATTGCCTTGGGAACGAGTGCTGCTTACTTTTATTCTGTATTTGTGACATTTTTTCCCGGTTTCTTGACAGCCCAAGGTTTGACTCCTAGCGTTTACTATGAAGTAGCAGCCAGCGTTATCGCCTTAATTCTGTTGGGGAAAACCCTAGAAAATCGGGCGAAGGGAGAGACTTCCGAAGCCATTCGGAAACTCATGGGTTTGCAAGCAAAAACTGCTCGGATAGTTCGCAACGGGGAAGAGTTGGAAGTGCCGATCGCCCAAGTGGAAATTGGCGACATCGTGCAGGTGCGGCCGGGAGAGCAAATCCCCGTAGATGGAGATGTTATTGAGGGTGCTTCGACGGTAGACGAAGCAATGGTTACGGGAGAAAGTTTGCCTGTCAAAAAGCAGCTTGGCGACGAAGTTATCGGAGCCACAATTAACAAAACTGGCAGCTTCAAGTTTCGGGCGACAAGAGTTGGCAAAGATACATTTTTAGCTCAAATTGTCAAGATGGTGCAGGACGCACAGGGTTCAAAAGCACCAATTCAAAAGTTAGCAGACCAAGTGACTGGTTGGTTTGTTCCTGTAGTAATTTCCCTCGCTTTAGCTACTTTTATTATCTGGTTTAACACGACGGGAAACTTCACTCTAGCGACCGTGACAATGGTGGGAGTCTTGATTATTGCTTGTCCCTGCGCTTTGGGTTTAGCGACTCCGACTGCTGTGATGGTGGGAACTGGTAAAGGTGCAGAAAACGGGATTTTAATTAAAGGAGCGGAGAGTTTAGAATTGGCTCACCAAATCCAAATTATCGTGTTAGATAAAACGGGAACTCTCACAGAAGGCAAGCCGACTGTAACTGATTTTGTGACAATTAAAGGAACCGAGAATAGCAATGAGTTAAAGTTGCTGCAATTAGCTGCGTCTGTCGAGCGAAATTCGGAGCATCCTTTGGGGGAAGCTGTTGTGAGATACGCTCAATCTCAAGAGGTGAATTTGACGGATGTTAAGGATTTTGAGGCGATCGCGGGAAGTGGTGTTCGCGGAGTTGTAGCCGGAAAGTCGATCGCCCTGGGAACGCTGAGGTGGATGCAGGAACTAGGCTGCGATACTGAATATCTGGAATTGCGCGCGAGAGCTTTGGAAGCTGCGAGCAAAACGGTGGTTTGGATGGCGATAGAGGGCAAAATAGAGGCAATTCTGGGCATTGCGGATGCCCTCAAACCCTCGTCAGCGCAGGCGGTGAAAGCGCTTCAAAAACTGGGTTTGGAGGTGGCGATGCTGACGGGGGATAATCGCGCTACTGCGGAGTCGATCGCCCAATCCGTGGGCATTACTCGTGTTTTTGCTGAAGTTAGACCCGACCAAAAAGCAGCTCAAATCCAAGCCCTGCAACGGCGAGGAAAAATTGTCGCGATGGTGGGAGACGGGATTAATGATGCACCGGCTTTGGCCTTAGCAGACGTGGGAATTGCGATCGGCATCGGCACAGATGTGGCGATCGCCGCCAGCGACATTACCTTAATTTCAGGAGATTTGCAAGGCATAGTTACAGCAATTAAACTTTCCCGCGCCACCATGCGGAACATCCGGGAAAATCTGTTTTTTGCGTTTATTTACAACATCGCTGGAATACCGATCGCGGCGGGAATTTTGTACCCCATTTTTGGCTGGCTGCTAAATCCAATTATCGCCGGCGCAGCAATGGCTTTTAGTTCAGTTTCCGTACTTACTAATGCTTTGCGATTGCGGAATTTTAAACCAAAATCTCTTGCCTAAATTAGGAGGAATTAGAAAAATGTTACACCATCGTCAAATTTGGGGAAGTCTCGCGAGTTTAGGACTTGTGATGGGAATGGCCTCGGGAGTTCAAGCTTCCGAACAGTCCGTCCAGCATTCTACTTCAACGAATCAATTCCACAGCATTGAACAGCCACTAGGTGTAAAAATTGGCGTAACAGCAGGCGGATTGACATTAATGGGTTTAGAGTTGTGGTGGTTTTTGTTCAGTAAAAAGCAAGCTAACACCAGGTAAACTTTGCCGACGCGGTTTTTTCCAGCAAGATATCGCTAAAATTGAGGAAGCTTAAAAAATTTGGAGTGAGCTAAATGCAACTACTACACACGATGCTCCGAGTCGGCAACCTGGAAGAGTCCCTCAAATTTTACACCGAGGTTCTGGGGATGAAATTGCTGCGACAAAAAGAGTATCCCGACGGTAAATTTACTCTGGCTTTTGTTGGCTACGGCGACGAATCAGACACTACAGTTTTGGAATTAACATACAACTGGGGCGTCGAACAGTACAATTTAGGGGATGCTTACGGTCATATTGCGATCGGCGTTGACGACATTTACGGTACTTGCGAAGAAATTAAAGCCCGCAGCGGTAAAGTTATTCGGGAACCCGGCCCGATGAAGCACGGTTCAACTGTCATCGCTTTTGTGCAAGATCCAGATGGATATAAAGTTGAATTAATTCAACTGGAAAATCAAGGTAGCAACACCCAGAAAGTAGCAGCAACAACCGCATCTTAACTTTCTTAAGAGGGGGAAGGGGAAGGAAAAACTATCTTCCCCCTTCCATTTTCGTTTAGACAACATTCATACCCAAAACTGTCAACAGTCGTACCCACAACTGTCAACTGAAACTTTTAATTCGATCGCACCGACGGGACAAACTGCTGCAAATAAATTTTTTGCCACAATATAGAAAAACTGCTCCCTATTTGGCTTAAGCTATCAAATTTTGGAAGTAATTTAGATTCTCGGCGCTGGTCTAAAGCAGCGATCCCAGAAAAAAATACAGATAATACTAACAAAAATACTACTATCACACTAAATAAAATAGTCCAATAAACTAAAAATTCGCTTGTGTAGCTGACCGCGAATATCCACTTAATCACTAAATCCGATAAATACAAAAACAGCCCTACTGAAAACCCCACCCTGAATAATAGCCACGTCCACTTAAACATATCTGTTGCAGTCTTGCTATTTTTGGACGCAGAAAGTTCTAACTCTCTAATTTGGCTGTTAATATTTGAGGTGATTTCATACAAAGTATACTGCAAAGCATCTCTGATATAATTGAGTTCATTGTCCAGGTTTATGCACTGCTCGGATGTACTTTTATCCAAGCTCAGGTTTTGGATTTGTTTGCGGTGCGCCGCCAGTTTATTGTCTAGAGTATAATCCCATTTTTCCAGCCGATCTACAGTCAAATACAAAAGTTCCCTATTAGCATCTAACAAGCTCTGGCAATTTATGATTGACTTAACTAACTTGCTGAGATTGTTGATATGCTCCTCTAGAGTATTTTGGGATTCCCTTTGTTTAGCTGACAATAAACTTGCGAGTTCGACATCCCGATCGCCACACAGCGACAAAGCCTCACCATACAAGTCGTCAATTTCCATTTGACCGAAATACAGTGACGCTTTGTACTCTTCTATTTCGGGAAGAGTCAGACATTCTAAGGGCTGATATTTTACATTAAATTTATATACAAGCGCTGTCATAATCTGCGCCGATTTTCGGTCTAGCTTATCTTTGTAAGGTTCTAAAATAATTGTAGCTAGATTTTTTACTTTCGCTTCCGGGTGGTACAGGAACTCAAAAATTTTGGCAATTATTTTAGAGAATTCCCAGTCATTAAAATTATTTTCTGCAACTTCCAAAAAGTTTGTTACCGCTGCATCGTTTTCGACATTCAATTTGTACGGGCCCGTAAGTGCGATCGCAACAAATACTCGATCGATCCAAAACAGATATTCTTCGCAATCCATTGGCAGACTGGGCAGCAGCCAGCTAGGGCCGTACACCCAAAAATCGAGACAATTCTCATATTCCTTGTGGCTGTCATGTCTGCTGCTGTCACCTAAAGCAATTTTGTTGCTTGCTAATAGTTGAATTTGCTCTTCTACAACCCGTCGCTCAATTTCCTCTGCATTGATTGTGGCATTGACAGCACCTTCCTTGCCTTCCCATTGCCCTGCTTCATCCAACCAAATTGACTTAATACTAACAGCCGCAGACCACCGAATTAAAGGAGTCGCTCCCCCTCGCGCTTCCTGTTCTAACGCCGCCAGCAGATTTTTGCTAAAATCACTTGCTCTAGCTTCTCTCTCACTTGATATCAGCCCCTCTCGCACCTTCCCCAATGCCTGAATTGCCAAAGCCCGAAACAGCAAATTCGGATGCGGTTTTCTGACGGCTTGCGGTATATTTTCTCTGAATATTCCGCTGTTGGGTACGCCCAAAACTTCAGCAAAAGGCTCGATGCCGCACTGTTGCAGGAATTTTTCAACTAGGTTTATTCTTTGCCAAGGTTGAGTATATTTAGTGAGAAGGAAGATGAGTGCTGTGCCGCTGCACCCCCTTGACTCAGGGATGTTAGTGCGATCGAGTTTCCACACATTGCTCGTCATAATTTGTCGCGATGACAATTACTATATCTTGACGCTGTTGTTTGATGCTCATTTCAATTTTACATCTACTGCTGCTTTTTGTCAATATTCGTCCTGGACGCATAGGGAATTTGAAACCCGGTTTCACGAGGAATTTTATTATAACTCAAGCCTAGATTTTCCCTATAAAGCTAGTTAATAAAAGCCAATATGAACCCCGAAATAAATATATTATTTAGCAATAATTGGTCAAATGTCCAAAGTATAGGTTGGGCAACGAAACCCCACCTCATATAGTTATTTTTTGGTTGGGGCTTTTAATATTTTGTCGCTGACCATTTGATCAACGATTAAGTCGCTGATAATTTGAGCTCCGTGGGAGGTAAAGTGCAAGCCGTCATTATTTTTTACATAGCCTCGCTTACCCGATTTATTAGCAACTACTGGAACAAATTTTCCTGCTTGGGCAAATGTCTCCCAAGTAGAAATAAATTCGATTTTGGATGAAGATTTGCTGGCATTTTTATAAATATCGTTCATGATGGGAAAAGCTTTTAAATACAAAGATTTGTTAGGGATTGATTGACCGACCCAATACACTTTTCTGACGGATGACGAATCCAGTAACTTGGCATATCTTTCAACTCTTTCTTGATAAGCTTTTTGCCATTCCTTGGTTAGGACAGCGCGGCCTTTTCCTTGAGAATCAATAATATTTTGACGGTCATTTGCTCCGAACAAAACTATCACTACATCCGGCTGGTAAGTATTAAGAATTTGGCGAGTTCTGGCATACCAATCATAATAATCTATCCGATTTAATCCAGTCGAGACCTTATAGTCTATTTTGGTATCGACGATATTGTATTTTTTCTTAAGAGTGTACTGGAGTTGAATTCCTAAGTCGAACATTACGGAATCTCCAATAAATAAAAATTTGCGATAAGGTATGGTCAGTTTGGGTTTAGCTGGAGTTGGTTTTTTAGCAGTAGCAGGCTTTGGGGGGTGAACGGCCGTTTTTGTTTCGGTTTTGACAGGAGGAAGTTCTGATTCTTTGGGGAGGCTATCGAAGTTAATATCTTTAATTTTGCTCCAAAAATCTTGTTCTGATTTTCTGAAACCGTCTATTTCGATCTGGCGCGCTGCTTCTTTGATTTCTGGACTGGCGAAAGGAGTTGAAGCAAAGCTTTTTAGAAATAATGATAAGTTTGAAAATATTAAAGTGAGAATTACAGAAGTAACAATCAGCAAAATTTCCCGGTCTTTCATATTTCTTAGAAATTAAAGTAAATAAAAGGCGGCATGGTACTTGGCCCCAACATCAAGATAGTATACACGAGCAGCGAAACTAAGACAACCCGAAAAAAAATGTTTTTTAATGACAATACGGTTTGCAATAGTTCGGAGATGCGATCGCCCCACAAGTTGATCGCGCCAATGACTGCAATTACTAAATACAATTGCCAAAAGTTAAATTGAAAAGTGGCTACAGCAGGATTGACAATTCCTTCAAAAAAACTCACCGCAGTTTCCCAGTTGGGAGTGCCGAAAAATACCCAACTACAAGTAACAAAAGTAAATGTTAGCAACCAACTGCAAAATTTAGCAAATCTGGGAAAAGCATAGTCTAATTTAAAGTGGATAGCTTGGGGGATATCTTTACATAAATGGTTGACAATTAATCCTAAACCGTGAATTGCTCCCCAGAAAATAAAGTTTAAACCGGCGCCGTGCCACAATCCGCCGATCGCCATTGTCATCAGTAAATTTACGTACTTCCTCAACTTGCCGTATTTGTTGCCGCCAAAGGGAAAGTAAACGTAATCCCTCAGCCACTCGGAAAGACTGATGTGCCACCGTTTCCAAAATTCTTGCAGACTGAGCGATCGGTATGGCATATTAAAGTTGGCAATGGGTTTGAAACCCAGCAAACAGGAGATGCCGTTGGCTAAATCCGAGTAGCCACTGAAATCTACGTAAATTAAACAGGAATAGGAAATTGCCGCGAGGATTAAATCGATGCTGCTGTACTGCTGGGGGACTTTGAATGGCAAGTCAGTGAAGTTAAACAAAAAGCTGGCTAAAGTATATTTTTTGAAGAGTCCAGACAAAATCAAAACTATAACTTCTTCAATTTTATAGTCGTATTTTTCCTGTGAATTTAGCTGCAAGTAAAATTCGCGAGCTCGCGAGATTGGCCCGGAGGCAATTTGCGGAAAATAGGTAATGTAGGCGGCATAGTCTACAAATTTCGGACAAGGGATTTTTTGCTGGTAGCAGTCGATTAAATGAGAAATCATTCTAAAAGTGTAGAAAGACACGCCGACGGGGGCGATTATTTGCAAAACTGGAAAGTTGGCTGGAATTTGTAGCTGATTCAGTACCTCAAATAAGGAAGTTACAAAGAAGTTGCAATATTTAAAGATGCCGAGATAGCCAATGTTGAAAATTAGACCGGAGATTAAAGCAAATTTTTTATACTTACTCTTGCATAGAACCCGGAGAATGATATAATTGTAGACTGTAGAGAAAATAAGGAGCAATAGAAAGTCAAAGCTCCAAAAGGAATAAAATAATAAACTCGAAACTAACAAGACAATTTTATACAAATCGACTTGGGGTTTCACCGAGACGATCAGGCTAAAAATAATTAGGAAAAATACTAAAAATTGGTAAGTGGGAAATAGCATAAATCTCAATCGCTAAAAAATCTTGTTTCTGGCAATATTTTTATAAGTACAGCCAGCGAACCTATCCCCAAGGGAATTGCCAGAGTGGGTCTGAACGCACCAAATTTCGGGGTGGATTGCGGAGTGTAAGCTTTTGCAACAGGTCAATTAGGTCACAAGTTCCGCCTTAGTTAACCGCACTCATAAATTCATAATCCTGTTTAAAGATTATGATGGTTGTGAGACGATGTATTAACGGATAACAACAGGAATCCCCTTGATTGCGAGGAACCAACGTGCAGCCAACAGACCCTAGCAAATTTACAGATCAAGCCTGGGAAGCCATTGTCAAATCCCAGGATGTAGCCCGCCGCTTTGCCAATCAGCAGCTAGAGGTTGAACATTTAGCCATCGCCCTTCTCGAACAGCAAGGCCAGGCCAACAGCATTCTCAGCAAAGCTGGAGTCGATGCCCCCCGCTTGGCCCAGCAGTTAGATGCTTTTGCCAAACGACAGCCCAGAGTTGCCAACGCTGACCAACTATACCTCGGTCGCGGCTTAGAAGTGATGTTAGATGTTGCCGAGGCCACCAGGGCGACTTGGCAAGATAATTTTATCGCCGTTGAACATTTATTAATTGGTTTAGTAGAAGACGAACGAGTCGGGCGCAGGTTGCTGACCAAAGGCGACGGCCCGCCGGGTCGCCCCGGTTACGATCGCAAACCCCCAGCCGGTACACTCGATCGACCAAAACTCGAAGAAGCCATCAAATCTTTCCGCGCCACTGCTAAAGCCCAAGAAAAAAATTCCGAAACCGGGAAAGGCAGCCGCAGCAGCGCTAAAGCCCAAGATCAAGATGGCGAAGCTAACTCCGACGCCCTCAGCAAGTACGGCCGCGATTTGACAGAAGCCGCCAAAGCCGGCAAACTCGACCCAGTAATCGGCCGCGACGAGGAAATCCGCCGCGTGGTACAAGTTCTTTCCCGCCGCCAAAAAAACAATCCAGTGTTAATTGGCGATCCCGGAGTCGGAAAAACTGCGATCGCCGAAGGTTTAGCGCAGCGAATTGTCAACGGCGACGTACCGGAATCTTTGAAAAATCGCCAGCTATTTAGCCTCGACATGGGCAGTTTAATTGCTGGGGCAAAATTCCGGGGCGAATTTGAAGAACGATTGCGATCTGTCCTGCGGGAAGTCATCGATTCCGACGGTCAAATTGTCCTATTTATTGACGAATTGCACACGGTTGTCGGCACTGGTGGCGGTGGCAGTTCGGGTTCGGGAATGGATGCGGGAAATTTGTTAAAACCCATGTTGGCGAGAGGCGAATTGCGCTGCATCGGCGCTACAACTCTCGACGAATTCCGTAAGAATATTGAAAAAGATCCTGCCTTGGAACGCCGCTTTCAACAAGTATTTGTCGGCGAACCTAGCGTTGAAGATACTGTTTCGATCTTGCGCGGATTGAAAGACCGTTACGAACGTCACCACGGGGTAAAAATTACTGATTCGGCCCTGGTAGCTGCTGCAACTCTGTCTTTTCGCTATATTTCCGATCGCTTTTTGCCGGACAAGGCGATCGACCTTGTAGATGAAGCGGCCGCCCACTTGAAAATGGAGATTACCTCTAAACCTGTGGAATTGGAAGGCATTGACCGCCGGGTGATGCAGTTGGAAATGGAAAAATTGTCGATCGAAGGGGAAGGCAAAGGTGCTCTAGCCCCTGGGCTCGGCTTCCGCGTCGAACGCATCACATCTGAGATTGAC
Organism: Microcoleus sp. w1-18aA5; assembly: GCF_036701705.1. Lineage (NCBI taxonomy): Bacteria > Bacillati > Cyanobacteriota > Cyanophyceae > Oscillatoriales > Microcoleaceae > Microcoleus > Microcoleus sp. w1-18aA5. The sequence continues at coordinate 10,812 of NZ_JAUPTE010000110.1, forward strand.
ATTTTAAAAGTTAAGCAGGAAAAATTGTCCTCTCAGTGGTTGGGCGAAAAGCAGTTGTTGGATGCAATCAATAAATTGAAAGCAGAAGAAGACCAACTGCGAGTGCAAATTGAACAGGCAGAAAGGGCTTACGATTTGAATAAAGCCGCCCAGTTAAAGTACGGCAAGTTGGAAACGGCGGTGCGCGATCGCGAAGCCAAAGAAGCGGAACTTTTGAAACAGCAAGCTCAAGGTTCTTCCCTGCTGCGCGAAAAAGTTACTGAGGGCGATATTGCGGAAATTGTCGCTAAATGGACGGGCATTCCGGTTAACCGGTTGTTAGAATCCGAACGCCAAAAATTGCTGCAATTGGAAAAACACTTGCACCAAAAAGTTATCGGTCAAGAGGAAGCTGTAACAGCCGTGGCGGCGGCAATTCGGCGCGCTAGGGCGGGTATGAAAGACCCCGGCAGGCCGATCGGCTCTTTCTTGTTTATGGGCCCCACAGGCGTCGGAAAAACTGAGTTAGCGCGGGCGTTGGCTGAGTTTTTGTTTGACAGCGATGATGCGATCGTCCGCATCGATATGTCGGAATACATGGAGAAGCACAGCGTTTCCCGGTTGGTAGGAGCTCCTCCCGGATATGTCGGTTACGATGAAGGGGGACAACTTTCCGAAGCAGTGCGGAGACATCCTTATTCGGTAGTGCTGTTTGACGAAGTGGAAAAAGCGCACCCCGACGTATTTAACATTTTGCTGCAAGTGTTGGATGACGGCAGAATTACCGATTCTCAAGGTCGAGTGGTTGACTTTAGAAATACCGTAATTGTGATGACTAGCAATATCGGCAGCGACCACATTTTAGACGTGTTTACTAAGAAGGAAAAAACCGTCAAAAAACCTGCGAGTCGGAAGCAGGAAACGAAAGATTTGTCAAGTCAAAAGACAGATTATAAAGTGGCTGCCGACGGTACTGTTGAGGTGTCGGCCCAGCGAGTTGATGTTGATACTGTAACTAAGAGTGAAAACAAGACTGAAAACAAGAGTGAAAATGAAAATTTATTGACTCAAGACCGGGAGACAGACCAAGAGTACGAACAGATGTTAAAACGGGTGATGACAGCGCTGCGATCGCACTTCCGGCCCGAATTTCTCAATCGGGTGGACGAGATAATTTTATTCCACACTTTGAGCAAGGTCGAACTGCGGCAAATTGTCAGCATTCAAGTCAAGCGGATCGAGCGTTTGTTGGCAGAGCAAAAAATCACTTTGGAACTGTCCGATGCGGCTAAAAATCATATCACAGATGTTGGTTACGACCCGGTTTACGGCGCTCGTCCCTTGAAACGTGCTATCCAGCGGGAGTTGGAAAACCCGCTGGCTAACAAGATTCTGGAAAATGCGTTTGTCGAGGGAGATACAATTGCGATCGACTGCGAAAATAACTCTTTGCAATTTCGCAAAAAAGAGTCTCGTCCGGCGCTAGTAGGTAATAGTTTGTAGTTGCCGAATAGTTTGGAACAGGCAAGATGCCTGTTCCACAAACGATCAATTTTCTTGTGGAACAGGCATCCTCCCTGTTATTGAAAATTAGAAACACGGAAGATGCCTGTTCCACAAACGATCAATTTTCTTGTGGAACAGGCATCCTGCCTGTTATTGAAAATTAGAAACAGGGAAGATGCCTGTTATTGAAAATGGTGAAACCTGTTACTTGATATCAAGAATTAGACATGGTGCGGCTGCCATAGGCATCCATGCTGTAGGCGGGAACGCGAACGCTGTAATCCATCTCTGTTGCTGTGATTGCTACAGCCAATTTTTCAAAAGATTCATCGTTCCAATTCCGCTCGTGGATGGGCTTTGACTGTTCCCCGAGGAAATATGCTTGAGTGCCAATTACTGAGGCCGCGACCCAACCGACGATTAAAAGAGCGATTACAATAGCCATATTTGCTTTTTCCTTAACTTTTGTTGCTTTATGTAAACTAATGTAACGAAAATTAGTAATAAACGTCAAGGTACTGTATTGTCGTGGCAACCGTCCGGCAGGTAGTAAATACCGCACCTAATCCTGAGTCTGTAGGGTGCGCTTAGTGTCAACAAGGGCTCGATCCCCCCTAACCCCTCCTTAATAAGGGGGGAACAAGAGTGTTCTCAAAGCCCCCCTTATCAAGGGGGATTTAGGGGGATCTAGACTGGGCTAGCAGCGAGAGATACAGAGGGGTTTCAGGCTTAAGTTGACACGCTTTGGTAGGGTGGGCACCGCGCATCGGTAGCTAGCACAGTACCCGGATTGTGAACTGTATCCGAAATAGCAAAACAGATTTTTGAGATTTTATAGTTAAGAAATTATAAGTTTTGCGTTAATAAATTACGATTAAAAGTCTGCCGCTGGCATGAGGAATTGCGGTCAAATTATGAGTTATGATTTATCGGTTTGGATGGGAACTAACAAATCCCAATTACCAAATTTTAAGTACAAATTACTAATTACCAATCATCGCTACAAATCATGCCCAACTCAATGTTAAATGACGACCCCTTGTGGTTCAAAGACGCGATTATTTACGAAGTACCAGTTCGGGCTTTTGCAGACAGCAATGCAGACGGGATCGGCGACTTTAGAGGACTGACAGAAAAACTGGATTACCTGCAAAACTTGGGAGTAACAGCAATTTGGGTACTGCCATTTTTTCCGTCGCCGCTCCGAGACGACGGCTACGATACATCTCACTATACTACGGTCAACCCGATTTACGGCACATTAGAGGACTTTAAAGACCTTTTAGAAGCAGCGCACCAACGGGGAATTAGGGTCATTATTGAGTTAATTGTTAACCACACTTCCGACCAGCACGCTTGGTTTCAGCGAGCGCGTCGCGCCCCGAAAGGCAGTAACGAAAGAGATTTTTATGTGTGGAGTGACACGCCGGAAAAATATCAAGATGCTCGGATTATTTTCCAAGATTTTGAAACATCTAATTGGGCTTGGGATGCGGTAGCAAAAGCTTATTACTGGCACCGTTTTTATTCCCACCAACCCGATTTGAATTACGACAATCCCGCCGTCCGCCAAGCCATTTTAGATGTAGTAGATTTCTGGTTGGCACTGGGAGTAGACGGACTGCGAATGGATGCGGTGCCTTACCTGTACGAGCGCGAAGGTACTAACTGCGAAAACCTGCCCGAAACTCACCTATTCCTGAAGCAATTGCGGCAGCACGTAGATGAGAAATTCCCGAACCGGATGCTGCTGGCTGAGGCGAATCAGTGGCCGGAGGATGCGGTTGAATATTACGCTGCTGGGGATGAATGTCACATGAACTTTCATTTTCCGCTGATGCCGCGTTTATTTATGGCTTTGCATATGGAAGATAGCTTCCCAATTAGCGACATTCTCCAGCAAACTCCGCATATTCCCAATAATTGTCAGTGGGCATTGTTTTTGCGGAATCACGATGAATTGACGCTGGAAATGGTGAGTGATGAAGACCGAGATTATATGTATCGGGTTTACGCTCAAGACACTCAGGCGAGAATTAATTTGGGCATCCGCCGCCGCTTGGCTCCTTTGATGGGAAATAACCGCCGCCGCATTGAGTTGATGAATGCTTTGCTGCTGTCTCTTCCGGGTACGCCGGTGCTTTACTACGGCGATGAAATTGGCATGGGAGACAATATCTATTTGGGCGATCGCAACGGCGTGAGAACTCCGATGCAGTGGAGTGGCGATCGCAATGCCGGTTTTAGTCGCGCGAACCCGCAGCGCCTGTACGCACCGCCAATTGTTGACCCTGAATATCACTACGAATCTGTTAACGTGGACGCGCAGCGGGCGAATCCGAGTTCTCTGTGGTGGTGGATGAAACGCCTGATTGCAATTCGGCAGCGCTTCCAAGCATTCGGCCGCGGAACTTGCGAGTTTCTGTACCCGGAAAACCGCAAAGTTTTAGCTTTTGTACGCACTTATCAAGACGAACACATCCTCGTAGTTGCTAATTTGTCACGCTTCGTCCAGACAGCAGAATTAGACCTGGCGCCATTTAAAGGTGCTGTTCCGGTGGAGATTTTCGGCCGCACGGAGTTTCCTGCTGTTGGCGATTCGCCTTATTTTTTGAGTTTGAGTCCTCACACGTTTTACTGGTTTACTCTTACTGCTAAACACGAAGATTTTTCGTCGCACGGTCATCCTACAGACTTGCCTAGTTTGGCGGTCATAGGTAATTGGAAAACTGCTTTTGCTACAAGTCAGTTAAGCGATATGCTGCTTAATCTTTTGCCGGGATACTTGCGGCGTAATCGCTGGTTCAGCGGTTCTGATAGGACAATTCAATCATTAGAAATAAGTGAGATTGTAACGATTGAATGTAAAGATAGTGCGGGGGAGCAATCTCAAGTTTACATTCTGTTTTTGCAGTTGAATTATACTGAAGGTATGCCGGAAACTTACGTTTTGCCTTTAGGGTGGGAAGAGATGAAAGGCGATTTGGACGATCGGGCGATCGCGCGCCTGCACTTCCCAGAAACCAAAAAGGAAATCGGGGTACTATTTGATGCTGCTGGGGAGAAAGGTTTTCTGAGCGCGCTGCTGGGGGCGATCGGCAATTCTCGCAGTTACAGAGGTGTTGCAGGTCAACTGCTAGGAATTGCCGACAGTGCATTCAAATCAGAAGAAGATTTATCGCAGCTCGACCCTCACGTGTTCAAAAAAGAACAAAGCAATACATCCGCAGGTTACGGCGACCGCTTCGTCCTGAAAATATTGCGAAAAATCGAGGAAGGAATCAACCCCGAATTAGAAATCGGACGCTTTTTAACAGAGCGAAACTCGATCCAACACTATGCTCCAATTGCCGGAGCATTGGAATATCACACACCAGCAAAACAAGTCCTTACAGTCGGAATCCTACAAAAATTAATCCCCGACAGTGTAGATGCTTGGTCTTATACATTAGACACACTGCGCGACTATTTCGAGCAAGTAATGACAGTAGAAGCAAAGCATTCTGGCGAGAATTTATCTACTGCCCCGGAAAATTATTTGCCGAACGCTTTGACCGGACAAACCCAGCGACAGCCAAACTCGCTAGTAGCGGATTTATCCCTAGAAATTCCGCCATTGGCTCGCGAACTCATCGGCTCTTACTTAGCATCAGCCGAGCTTTTAGGTCAACGGACAGCCGAACTTCACCTCGCTTTAGCGTCTGACGCAGAAAATCCCGCTTTTGCCCCAGAAAGCTTCACCTCCTTTTACCAGCGTTCCATCTATCAACACATGAGAAATCTGGCGGGAAGAACTTTGCTGGATCTGAAAAAACGGCTGTCCAAACTGCCGCCAGACATACAAAAATCGGCGCAAAAGCTCCTCAACCGCGAAGATTTGCTCATGGAACGTTTCAAGTCTATTTTGAATTTGAGAATCACCGCCGATAGAATTCGCTGTCACGGAGACTTTCATTTCGGGCAAGTTCTTTATACAGGTAAAGACTTCGTAATTATTGATTTCGGAGGAGAACGCGATCGACCCTTAAGCGAGCGGCGGATGAAGAGGTCGCCCCTGCGAGATGTTGCAGGAATGCTGCAATCTATAAGTTACGCTGTGACTTTGGCACTCCGCAATGAAGTAGAAAGCGGCATGATTCGCCCTGAAAATCTCCCGGAGATGCAGCAGTGGGCGAACGTTTGGCACCGCTGGGTCAGCCTAACTTTTGTCAAGAGTTATTTGGCGACTGCAGCGGATGCAAGTTTCTTGCCCAAATCTATACCGGAACTACAAGTTTTGCTGGATGCTTACATTTTGGAAAAAGCGGTTGCCGAGCTAGCCTACGAACTCAATTACCGCTTAGATTTCGCGGAGATTCCGCTTCAGCGGATTCTACAATTGCTGAATTAATAAGGACGGGTTTATCTATACTCGTTAGGGTGCGTGGCTTTTTAGTTCCTCAATTAACAGCGAGATGCTAGAAAGTCACGCACGTTACACCATAGCAAATCTGCTTTGATAACGATTAGATCGGCGAATATAATTCGCTTTTCTACAAACAAATTCCGCGCCCAGCGAGGCTAGAAGAAAAGATGGTAAAAAAATGATTTCTTATTACTTAAAATAAAGAGCGGCTTGATATAAAACTTGTTCTTGATGAGTTAACAAAGTGCAGTCAGAAAGCGGGTAAGCCACACAAGTAACAGCGTAGCCAGCTTGCAATTCTGACGGCTTCAAAAACTTTTGTTCGCTTTGGTCGATTTCACCGCTCAGCAGTTTGACAACGCAAGCAGAACACTCTCCTTGCTTGCATCCATTCGGCAAGCGGATGCCGGCATCTTCTGCCATATCTAAGATATACTGGTCGTCTGGTACTGCGATCGTGCGATCGAGCGCGAGAGCCTCATTCACCAACCGAACTTGATAAACTGCCATTTTTTTCTTATTCCTCGCGAAAGGGCGGGTTTACGATGCTGTTAGTCTTAGCAAATATTTCTGGTAAAACCCGCCCCTTGTATCTTAAAAGAGTGAGTCAGGCGATTGCCACGTCATTGATTCGATCATACCGACAAGTGGGCGATCGTACCGACAAGTGGGCGATCGAGCCGACAAGTGGGCGATCGAGCCGACAATCAGTCGATCGTACTGATCGACGAAGTGAATCTAAAGAAACAAGGAAAGTTTTGTAGAAACGGTTCTGTAACAGGCGAAAGTGTGAGCAAGAGAACATCAGAAATCGGTGAAGTTGGCCCGCCCCTTAGACAGTCACAAGTCTGTTGTGTAGATAAGCTCCCATTACTGATGACAGGCGCACCAAGCTGGACAGTATCTTAGGCTCTCGATCAAAGGAGCGAGAAAGCCTGCATTCACAAGGTTAGTATTAATTGCCTGTCAAGTTCTTTAATAGCAATACTCCGGACAGTTTTTAAGCAGCCAGAGTACCATAAGACAAGACTGAAGGAAGGTTAGGGTGATTTAAAATCA
>NZ_JAUPTE010000111.1:0-17624 GCF_036701705.1 Microcoleus sp. w1-18aA5
TCTGGTTGCTGGGGGCTTTTTCATTGGTTTATTTTACCAGCTTTTGTCACCGAAGTTTTTTTGACCTGAATCCTTACTCATAATCTATGGAACACGACCAGATACCCGATAAATCTCCTGTCAATTTGGGAGTCCAACCACAACCAATTTTCATCAATCATCCAACTCCGCCATAAAATCGGCTACCGACCCAAATTTAACATTGCCCTCAGCATACTCTTGACGAACTTCTGCCACTTCCTTGAGTAATTCATTTCGTCGCTGTTGTCGCAGACGATTCTGAAGAATATCTAGAAGCATGGCTTGATCTTCTAATGATAAAATTTCTACAGCTTCAAGAGCTTGCTGGAATTGAGATGTATGTGCTGTTTTACTCATAGTTATTGTTCAGTAAATTACCAGATTATTTTCATTGTAACCAAAATATTTTTTATTTATTTTAGCCAATTTTATTATATCCTAGCATTTTTAACTTCTGCTGTGTGTAAGGTTTTCCTTGTTCCCAAGTTCAGCACGGGAACAAGGATTTCAAACTAGCTTCTAGTATTTACGTTCCTGTGGCTCAAACATCGTAATCGCCACGGGCATATAAGCCAAATCAATCCCCGCCGGCGAATAATACGCCATTGTATGCTTCAAAAAATTCCCGTCATCGCGCTCAGTAAAATCTTCCCGCGAATGAGCTCCCCGACTTTCCTGACGGTTCAAAGCAGAAGTTAAAATCATTTTTCCGACAATTATCAAACTCCGCAACTCCAAAGCTTCCACAATTTCCGTATTCCACAACTTGCCTTTATCGTCTAAGTAAACCTCCTCATATTGTCGCTCTAAATCCTCCAATTTTTTTAAACCTTCCTGCATCAATTCGGCACTACGAAATACACCACAATACTCAGTCATAGTATCTTGATACTGCTGCCGGATTTGATTGATGCGGTATTTTCCTGGACGCTCTACCAGTGCCTGAATTTGCTCTTTTGCTTCCATAATATAACGCTGTTCGTCTACTGTAGGCAACTTGCGATTTTGCACGAATTGTGCTATGGTTGCCCCAGTAACTTTGCCGTAAACGACGCATTCTAAAAGCGAATTGCTGCCCAAACGGTTGGCGCCGTGAACCGACACGCAAGCTGCTTCGCCCGCTGCAAAGAAACCGTCTACTAAACTGTCAGGACTGCTGCGAACTTGCCCGCTAACATTAGTAGGAATTCCCCCCATTGAATAGTGAACTGTAGGGCGGACGGGCATCGGCTGATTTACGGCATCAATTCCTAACAAACGGTGGGCTTCTTCCCAAGCAAAAGGAATTTTGCTCATGATTTTTTCGCGTCCCATGTGCCGCAAATCCAGATAGATAAAGGGGCCGCCGGCACTACCATCAACATTAATCCCTCGGCCGGCGCGAATTTCTATGGAAATTGACCGCGAGGTGATATCCCTAGGCGCTAATTCCATCCGCGACGGGGCATAATTGGCCATAAATCGATCGCCCTCTGAATTAATCAAATAAGCGCCTTCGCCCCGCACAGCCTCCGAAATCAACACTCCCACGGGATACAAACCCGTCGGGTGAAACTGCACGAATTCCATATCTTCCAGCGGCAATCCAGCTAAAGCCGTCATCGCCAAACCGTCTCCCGTCGAGGCGTAATCGTTCGACGTGGTATTGTAAACTCGACCGTAACCCCCCGTAGCAAACATCACCGCCTTAGCACGGACAACCTCAATTTGACCGTCTAGCAGGCGGTACATAACTACCCCCTTGGCTTGGCCTTCTTCCAAAATCAGGCGGGTGACATACCACTCCTGATAGATGTGAACTCCGCAGCGGCGCAGATTGTTGACTAATTCGTGGAGGATGGCGTGACCGGTTTTGTCGGCGGCGTAGCAGGTGCGGCGCTGGGAATGCCCGCCGAAAGCGCGCTGGGCAATTCTGCCGTCTGGGAGGCGGGAAAAGAGGACTCCCATGTGTTCTAAATCTATGACTACACCGGGCGCTTCGCGGGTGAGGATTTCTACCGCGTCTTGGTCGGCTAAATAGTCTGAACCTTTTACTGTGTCGAAGGCGTGGGCTTTCCAACTGTCTTCGGGATCGACATTTTGGAGGCTGGAGGCCATGCCGCCTTGGGCTGCGACAGAGTGCGATCGAATTGGGTGAGTTTTGGCGACGACAGCTACCTTTAAACTGGGGTCAGTCCGGGCAATTTCTACTGCGGCGCGGCAACCTGCTAAACCGCCGCCTACAATGATTACGTCGTGTTCTAGCATTTTTTTGAATTATTTTGAGTGTTGTTCTCAACTTATGGTGACGCAAAAAAAAACTTCCTACCAAAAGCGCAGGAAGTTTTTTAACTTTTGATTTGAATGGAAAATCAAAAGTTAAATCAAAATTTCACATTGGACTAGCCGGCGCTTTCGGCAGGGTTCTGAAGCGACTGATTTCCCGTTGCAGAAGGTTGAGGTTCCGTACCGGGTTCTACGGCAAGCACTTCAATGTTATTTAGCAGAGTTGTAACGAAAGCAAACAGCAAGAAGGGGAGAGACAGCACTAAAATCAAGCCGACGGTAGCCAAGGCGAAGATTTGGCGGGCGCTACTCCACAAGGCGAGTGCCGACGCTAGACTTAGGAAGATGACTATCAGCCAAACAATGATTTGACCGTAAATGTCGCCAAAGGTGAGGGTACATTTAAGGCGATAGTTTTGGATATTATTCATTTTGCTCCTGGCGAGATTGCTATTAAGACTTGTGCAAAAATACTTTGACAGTGCGTCAGTCCCCACTGTAGATTTATCAGTTTAGCTACCCTAGCTTGGTTTGGGGGCTATTTTAAGCATTTTTACAGAAGTCGCAACAAGACTTTATAAATTGTTGCTTTCCCTCAATATAGCAACCGCCCGTGTTAGGACGCAAGGCGTAAGACATCTGCGATCGCAGGGGGTAAGTAATCACACTCATCTAGCTGTTTACGAATTCGACTTTTGGGCGAAGATCGGCATTGTTCCATCCAAGTTCAAATCAAATGAATCAACTTAACTGTTCTCTTTTGGCGACAGTTAGAGCTCGATATCAGTTGCCACAACCTTCTTTAGTTTTTGTGCCATCTGGCATTGTGACATCACAGAGGTTATTTTTACGCATTTCCGCACCGCTGAGGTCGGCCCCCATTAAGTTAGCTCTACTCATGTTGATATCTACCAATCTGGCTGATTTTAAAATAGCATTTGTTAGGTTAGCATCAACAAGTTTGGACTTCACAAGATCGGCATTACTGAGGTTAGCCTTAATTAAATTTGCTCCTTCCATGTTGGTCATCCTTAGAGAAGCCTTCGTTAGATCTGCTCCCGTTAATTGAGCCATTTCCAAGTTAGAATAACTAAGACTAGCATTAGTTAAAATGGCATTATTCAAATTAGCTCTATATAAATTAACATCATTCAGCCTAGCGTTAGTTAAAATGGCATTATTTAAATTAGCTCTATATAAATTAGCGCGATTTAACGTAGCCTTGTTAAGATTGGCGTTTCTCAAGTTAGCACCGCTGAGATAGGCAGGAGAAATATAGATTATGTTCCCCGCACGATAACTGTCAGGACTCAGATTTGCCTCGCTAAGATTGGCATCTGCGAGATTTGCACCTATAAGCGATACTCCCTTGAGATCTGCCTTAGTCAAGTTAGCTTTTTTGAGGTTAGCATAAGTCAGTCTAGTTCGAGTTGTTTTATTACATTTTAAAATAGCTTTAGATAAGTTGGCATTTTCTAAGTTAGCGCCCGTCATATCGTTGCCTTTAAGATTGGTATCTGTCAAGTCAGCACCGCTCAGGTTAATTCCTTTCATGTTGACATCTCCTAAGTCAGCCGATCTGACATTAGCACCGCTAAGATTAGCATTGACAAGATTAGCTTTGTACAAATATACATTTTCTAAGTTAGCTCCTGCCAAATTAGCCCCCTCCAGACTCGCACCCCTTAATTGAGCGTTTGTTAAATCGCAACCTTTGCACTGTTTTGTTTCTAACAGTTGCTTGATGTGTTCCGGGTTGGCGGCAAAAGCTGGGTTTGTCAAAGTCAGGGAAGGCACAAGTAGAGCACTAGCTATTGGCAACCAAGCTAGAAAACTTCCTTTTTGGTCTTGTCGCTTTAGCCATAGGGCAATAATTTTTAAGCAATCGAGCTTGATTGCTGGAATGACTTTCTGGCGTAGATCGTAGCTGTAGGGTTTTGCCATGAGTGGTCCGATCGCTCTGCAACAAAAAAGATCGTTCTTAGTTTACACCACAATTGTCTGAGGAGTTGCTATACCAAAGAAGCTGGGTTTTTTCGATCGGTATTCAAGGAGCGAATGCAATTTTTATTGAAAAAACTCAGTGTCTGACTATCCCATGCGTCCTGAACTATAAAGCCCAGGTAGATGGGAAAGTCTACTTTTTGAGGGAGCCCTGACTTGGTAAAGTAATGTTAAGCTGCGTGGAAATGGAATCAACCTTTATAGCGTCGCACCTGTCTTTCGCCCATGTCTTCAGAGAGCAAATTGCTGATTTCGCGCTGTTTCCTGGCTGGTTTGGGAACGCAGATGTTTATGTACCGCGAAGACCGGATTCCCCAAGAGAGTCCGGTGCTGGTGGTGAGCAATCACCGCAGTTTCTTAGATCCTGTGCTGCTGACGGCTGCTTTGGGTCGATCGATCCGCTTTGCTTGTCATCATTACATGGGTCAAGTTCCGGTGATGAGGGAAGTGGTCACGACTTTCGGCGCTTTCCCCTTAGAAGCACCGGAACACCGACAGCAGCATTTTTTCTCTCAAGCGACAGCACTGCTGCAACGCGGGGAGATGGTGGGGGTGTTTCCAGAGGGTGCAGAACCGATGGTGAAGCTTACTGGACCCAATACTGTGGGGAAGTTTCAGCGGGGATTTGCTCATTTGGCTTTACGGGCTCCGGTGCGGGATTTGGCAGTTTTGCCGGTAGCGATTAGTTCTTTTGAGGAACACTCAGTACGATCGGGTGTACCGCTCAAGTTGTTGAGTTTGTTTGATCCTTCGGAACCCCTGTTCGATCGATCGGGGTGGCATCCTGTGATAATTTATCAGCGAGTTAATGTTTTAATCGGTCGGCCTTACTGGATTACTGTCGATCGACAGCAGCAATATCGAGGCAAAAAAGCCAAAGCTGTTGTTGCTGAACTCACAAATCACTGTCAGGGGGAAATTGCAGAATTACTCCAACGAGGTTGTTTGTAAGTTTGTAAGTTTGTTGACTGTTGACTGTTGTCTGGTGTCAGATTTCCAATCTAAAATCTAAAATCCAAAATCTAAATCGATTGACTTGAATCATGGCAAATGCTAACAATAAGGTTCGTTTCCTAACCCCCAAACCGCCGAAACCAGAGCGCCCTTTATTTGTATTTCTGCCCGGTATGGACGGGGGCGGTTTGCTGCTGCGGTCGCAAATTCCTAAATTAGCTAATCATTTCGACATTCGCTGCTTAGCTATACCGGCTGACGACATGGCTAGTTGGGAGGTACTGGTTAGCGAAACAATTGCCTTAATTGAAGCAGAAAAGCAAGCGGGTAAGCCGAAACGGCCGGTTTATCTGTGTGGCGAGTCATTTGGGGGCTGTTTAGCGATGAAAACTGTTTTAGAAGCTCCTAAATTGTGCGATCGATTAATATTAGTCAATCCAGCTTCTTCGTTTCGACAGCAGCCTTGGGTGCAGTGGGGATCGTACCTGACTCAGTGGCTGCCGGCAAACCTTTATCCGCTGTCGGTAATCGGTTTATTGCCGATATTAGCATCATTAGGAAAGATTGGGCGCGACGATCGACGAGCTTTGCTAGAAGCGATGCAAGCAGTACCGCAAAATACGTCTGTGTGGAGATTGGCGTTAGTGCGATCGTTTAATGTTGACGAAAATCAGTTGCGCGGCATCAAACAGCCGACGCTAGTAATTGCTAGCGGTGCAGATCGGCTGCTGCCTTCCCTAGTAGAAGCGAAGCTTTTAGTCAAGGTAATTCCCAAAGCTGAAATGGTGCTGCTGGCTAACAGCGGTCATGCTTGTTTGTTAGAAACCGATGTTAACCTTTACGGGATTATGCAAGCTCGCAATTTTTTGACTAAATCCGAAGAAAATCTGTCATTAGTCAATAGTCATTAGTCAATAGTCATTAGTCAATAGTCATTAGCTATGATTTCTCACTTCTGAGTCAGTCGGGGCAAAATTAGAGATGGGGCGAGGGGTAAAGTTTATATTACAATTAACCCGCCCTGACACTCATTAGTACGTCCCCGAAGACAAGCCACTAACGACTAATAACTAATGACTAATGACTAATTAAGATTTAACCATTTTTGAGCGTTAAGTCGCTGGACGACGCCAAACACCATGAGGTCTAGTGTTACCTTGCGCTCATCTATCAAAAAAGGCTCTAAAGTGCTGGTTTTGGTCTTATTTTCCGCGCAGGAAAATGCTCTTTGACTTTGAATATTTTCTTGAGGGAAATATAGGTTAAATTGGCGCTCTCCTTCTTGGAATTTACCAATTACCTGCCAGCAATCCCCGGCGGAACTCATGCCAAAAACGGGAAATTTTTGCTTGGTAAAACTCACCTCTAAATCCTTAACGCCCTGCTTAGTCAAAGCCGTTTGCAAAGCGGGCAAATAATCTTGTTGAATAAATTCCGCAAAGGGCTTGTCTTCAACAGCAGGTGCTTTTTCCTTTTTAGCTTTAGCTGGGGGCTTGTCGCCTTCGGCCTTGGCTGCGGGCTTTTTAGCAGCCGCTGGAGGCTTGTCAGTGCTGGGAAAGTCGGTTGTCTCGGCAGTGTCGGAACTCGGGGCGTTCTCGATCGACGCACTGGGAGTTTCCGATTCGCCAGCGGTAGGATTTTTCGGTTCTTTGGACTTTTTAGCAGCCGACTGAGGCTGGTCAGTGCTGGGAAAGTCGGTTGTCTCGGCAGTGTCGGAACTCGGGGCGTTCTCGATCGACGCACTGGGAGTTTCCGATTCGCCAGCGGTAGGATTTTTCGGTTCTTCTGACATTAACGCTTCCTGTTAAAAGTGATTCGGTAAGGAGTTGGGAGTTGAGCAAGCGGGCGATCGACTTTCTTGAGGGCACACATTTTATCGCAAACCAACCTGAGAGAATGGCTAGTCAAAAAAATTTGAACTGAAAACACTCTCACAGGGCGATCGACCGCCAATATCACAACTCCTTTGGTTATTCTAAATCTCAGCGACAGCTCGTTCAATCAAACGGCGGGCTAGAGTTTGAACACCGGTGTGTTCGTAGTAGTTGGTAGTCATGTCGAGGAATGCGCCCACGTAGTCTACCTTGTCAGCAGAAATTTCCACAAAACTCTGCAAGTGGCCAAGTACGTTTTGGGGAGTCAAACCTCGATCGCTCACAAAAGAGCTCATCCAGCCGGAAACCGAGTTAAAGCTTTCGCCGATAAAGCCCAACTGGCCTGCGGGAGAGCCCCCTGGAATCATGCCACCGATCGAGTTAAAGACCGAATTATCTTGCAAATCGCTGGGGGAGAGTCTCTGAATCCAAGACTGAGTTGCCATGATAAAGTCTGGGCCCAAAGGAATCAAACCATCAAAGCAAACCAAAGCAGCCATCCGCATCAGGGATTCGCCGCCGTAGTCGCCCAAGGATGCGGCAAAATCGCCGATGCTGTCGCCAGGAATGCCGTTGATTTGGCAAAAAGCGAGCAACTCAGTGACTAACTTCAGAGAAAGGTCGATCGTTTGAGCTTTTTCCGGCTTGGGAGTGAGATTGCCTAGCATGGACAAAAACGGCACATTTTGGGAGACTTTGTTAGCGAGCGCGGCAGTCCCCAAAGCCTTGTCGGCACTGTCGATCGTTTGGTATAGCCAAAGAGCGCGCTGGTAGCCCTGAGACTTATCGTTGTAGAGGTAGATGGCGCGCTCGCCAATTTGCTGAATCAGTTCTTCGTCTGTTTCGCCAGTAACGGTGCGAATGGTATTTTCAAAGCCAACTAAATTGTTCCACTCACCGGGAACCACAAAGTCAAGCGCTCGCAGGGCTTTGACAGTCATGTTGTCTTGAGGCAGTTGATCGACTAATTCAAAGACTGTTTTGCTCACAAAAAACTCCTTATGCTGGAACGAAAATCAAAGGTATTACTTTTGGCAGATGGCAAAAACTTCACACTCTCTTTGTGGCAAACTTAGTTTTAATAGCGCCAGACTGGAGTCAGGCGCGGAGTGTGACAAGAGACATTGCTACTTGACGCGGGCGAGACCGCCCAGGTTAAATTTTGACAGCCAAGCTTCGCGCTCGCTAGCGGTAAAAGAGGGACTGCGCGATTGAACTTTCACCTGATAGCGATTTGCCACTAAAACAGCGGTACCATTAGCACCCTGATTAATGGCGGGATAGCCTGCAATTTGCTTGGTACTTTGCTTAAATTTTGCACCTGCGCTAGGGTTGCCGGCGATGTCGTTAATCGAGAGAACCGCGACATTTTTTCCGTCTTTGTTCAGCTTAGCTTCAGCAAAACCGGATTTTTCTTGAGCAAAAACGCGATCGAATCCACCGCCAGAAGCCGGGAAGTATTTATTTAACTTACCGCCTGCCACTGCCTTCTTGGGCAGGTTTTGATTACTCGCACTTGATTTATCAGCAGTTGTCTGCTGTGCTTTACCAGGTTTTTGGGTGCTTTCCTGCTGGGCTTTGTCCCAGCGGGAGGGGGCTTGGGTTTGACCGCAGGCGGTCACTAACAGCAGTACCGAGATCAGGAATGGAGCTAAGATGCGGCGTGCGGGGGAAAATTGCATCGCTGTCTCCTCATTAGTAGGTTTCCATAACAATTGTGGCTTAGAATTGGGCAATTTGTGTGCTCTGAGCGGATGATTTGTCTTCTTTGCAAAAAAATCCTCTGCCTGCCGACAGAGGATTTTTTTGCAATTACGAGTTTTGAAGGAAGAAAACTGAAAGATTGCTCCACAGATCAATTCTGGGGATGGGGGTAAAGAAACTAAGTTTTCTGATAGCCAGCAATCTCAAAACAATTTTTGCTGATTTTCTCTAGATTTATCTAGAAATTTCAGAGCAATTGTTCATCCATCGTCTTACTTCGGCTTTCCAACTTAGGTCTTACTTTAGGGGTAAGGATTAGGCGTCGCTTTCAATGTAGATAAACAACAAACCCATTACCACCACCGGCATCACCCAGGTAATTAGGGGAATCAAAATCCAAGGCAAGAAAGAGGCAGCGTAGGAACCTGTCATATCAAATTCTCCAAACTAAAGTTAGTGTGTTCCAACAGGGATATTTGGGAGTCAAGTCTAATTGTTGACTAAGCCCCGGAAAATGGCATCAACGCCGTTAAAGTTTTCGAGTAAGAAGTAGGCAACAAAGACACCACCCATTCCACCAATGAAGAAACCACCGGTAAACTGGCTCCAGCCTTCAGCATTTCTGAGGGCATCAGGGGTCATGGGATTAGCGCTAGGGTAGCTGGTGTTGTCTTGTTTGAAAGAGACTAAACCGTAAGCAGACATACCTAGTGTGCCAAGCAGAACTAAGACGAGGGCTGTATATAATCCTCCGAGATTAGCTGCTTCTGGATAATCCCGCAGGGGGCCGAAGACGATTTCGGGGCCGACGAGGAAATAACCGTGTGCCAAACCAATTTCTAGGCCTCGAATTAGGGGCGAGAGTCCTTTGCGGTAGACGGGCAAGTTCCCAATGAATGCTTTTGTGAAATCAGAAGCACTGATGGGAGTTGCTAGATGACCCGTGAAGGGGTCGCCGTTAAAGGGTTTAATAAGCTCTGCATCTCTGGGATCGGCCATATTCTGTTTGTCCTCGCAGTTTAAAAAGTTGAGGCGTTCAAGTCATATTTTACGCAGGGACGTGTTTCCTATTTACATAATTAACGGCGAGCTTTAGAAAAGTTCACTATTCTTTAGTTTTTGGAAGAATTTTTCTTTTGCCTCTTATACCAGAAAGCGAGTCGATCGGGCGACACTCCCAGGAAATAAGCGATGATTACTATTTGATTAATGGCGGTGGTTTGGAGAACCCCAAGCTGTTGCCAGCGACGGGCGGAGGTCAGCACTGGCTGGGGTACTATTTCAATGCGGCCTTGTTTTTTCAATCGGCGCACGAATTCAAAGTCTTCCATCAGTGGCAAGTCGGGAAAACCGCCGATTTTGTCAAAGGTAACTGCGTGGAGGAAAATAGCTTGGTCGCCGTAGGGCATTTGCAGAAAGTTCGATCGCCAGTTTACCCCTGTTTCTACCAACCGGAGGCTGAGACTGCGGGCGTCAATCTTGAGTTCAAAGGCCCCCGCTAGCGTACAGGGATTAGCTAGTACCCGACGCGCGCTATCGTCGTACCCCCTAGGCAAAAGAGTGTCGGCGTGGAGAAACAGCAATATCTCTCCAGTAGCGGCGGCTGCACCTACATTCATTTGGGCTGGACGGCCTGGGGCGGTGGAGATAACTCGGACGCCCAAAGATTTTGCTATATCTGTAGTACCGTCACTGCTGCCGCCGTCAGCGACAATTATTTCGACATTTTGGGCCTGAAGCGCGGTGGAGATGACTGGGGCAATTGTAGATGCTTCGTTTAAGACGGGAATGATAATGGAAATTTTGAGATTGGGATTTTCTGGCGACATACAGAATTAAGCAGCCCGTGAGAGAGAGCGGGTTTTGTACAAAGCTGATTTTGCCCCTTTCTGACCCCGGGTTCGCCCCTACATTTTGCCTTAACGTGAGAGTTTGGTAAATAACCAAGCTATTAGTTGGTCATTTTTTACACAGGCCCCGCGCCTACATAGGGCTTTCCTGTGGCATGGCGGGTTTTGTACAAAGCCGAGCTGTTAGTTGCTAATTTAGTTGGTAATTTTTGGCTTTTTATCGCGCCTGGGACTATTGTCCCAAGCGCTGTCTAACTGCTACTGAGATTCAGTATTTGGTTAGACAAATACAATTACTATATTATGACCTTCTGGTTTCAAAATCAAGCATTTTTCTCAAATTATATATGACAATTTCTAATAAGTGATAACTGTTAAATAGACTTTAGTTATTTCAACATATTAATATCTAAACCGAGGAGATCTTCTGGTCTATCGATATCTGTAAGAGTGGGAAGATAAGCAATATTGAGATCGAGCTTTTGGGCGATCGCCCGCGTACAAGCAAATACTTCACTGGTTCCCCAGGGAATGCCACCGAACAATTCCGGTATCGATTGCCGCAACCCGATCAAATAATAACCTCCGTCTGTCGCGGGACCCAAAACTACATCGTGCTGGCTCATTTCATCAAAAGCTTGTGCCATGATTTCGGCTTTCAAATCAGGACAATCAGTGCCGATAATTGCTGTTTTCTTAACCCCTGAATTAAAAGACTTTTGAAACGCTGCTGTCATTCTTGCGCCCAAATCACCGTCTATTTGATTTTGACACAAAATATCACTTCCCAACCACTCTTGCATCAGTTGTTGGCTGCCGCCGGCTCGGTGAATTTCTACGGATAATCGGCGGGATGTTTGGAGAGAGAGCGCGCAGGCGATCGTTCGTTGGGCCATCAAGCGGTGAAGGTTGGCAGCGCCTGTTTTTCCCAGCACCGGAATTAGTCGAGTTTTGGTTGTTCCCGGTTCGGGATAGCGGGTGAAAACAATCAGTTTTTCGGGTATCATTTATTGTTGATGAGTTTTCAAGGAATGAAATGCAGAGGAAGAGAAAGAGTTAACTACTGCTTCACGAATTGCCGAGTTGGTGGGTTAGGCAATGACTTAATTTAATCGCCGTGCCCAACCCAGCATACAATGTATTTACTGAAAAATAGCCACCAGTTAGCTCATTTCTAGCATTCGTTGGATGGGCTGCAAAGCTGCTAGTTGAATATCTAGGGGCATGGTGATTTCAGGCGTTTGATTTTTCATAGCTAGATACAATTTTTCCAAGGTATTTAATCTCATGTGCGGGCATTCGTTGCAAGCACAACTATTATTGTTGGGAGGAGCGGGAATAAAGCGTTTGTGCGGAGCTTGCTTGTGCATTTGGTGAATGATTCCCGGTTCAGTCGCGACAATAAAAGCTTGGCTGGAACTAGCTTGAGAATATTTGAGCAAAGCAGTGGTGGAGCCTATGTAATTAGCGTGGCGCAGCACGAGAGGTTCGCATTCTGGGTGAGCAATTATTTCGGCTTCGGGATTTTCGATTTTGAGTTGAACTATCTTTTTTTCTGAGAAGTTTTCGTGGACAATGCAAGCTCCTTGCCAAATCTCCATGTTTCTGCCTGTTTGTTCCATGACGTAGCGGCCGAGATTGCGATCTGGTCCAAAAATTATCGGCTGATTTTCAGGAATTTGGTTGACAATTTTAACGGCGTTAGAACTGGTGCAAATTATATCGCTCATTGCCTTAATGGCGGCGGTACAATTAATGTAGGAAATTACTAAATGTCCTGGTCGATCGGCTTTGAAAGCTGCAAAGGCTTCGGGAGGGCAACTGTCGGCGAGGGAACACCCAGCATTTAAGTCTGGCAACAATACTAATTTGTCGGGATTGAGAATTTTTGCGGTTTCGGCCATGAAATGAACTCCGGCAAAAACTATGACTTCGGCGCTGGTGTTGGCGGCTTTGCGGGCAAGTTCTAGGGAGTCGCCAATGAAGTCTGCGATGTCTTGAATCTCGGAGTCTTGGTAATAGTGGGCGAGAATGACGGCGTTTAACTCTTGTTTGAGGGCGTTAATGGCTGCAAACAAGTCGTCGGGCAGTCGGGTTTGAGTAAAGTTCGGAGCAGGTGCGGTGGTAAACACAGTTAGAATATTCCGGGGAAGGTGGCGAAGACAGCTAAAGTGTATTTTGAATTATAGTTGAATTCACCAAAAACTGCTGGCTGTTCAGTGGAGCTCATCTAAAATCTCAAATCTAAAATCCAAAATATGCTGCGGGAGAGTGCAAAAATTGGTCGCTGTTTCTTATGCTGAGTAAGAAGGGGCTAGGGATCGATCGCACATGACAAATCACATGAATAAAGCTAAATCTATCAAAATTGCGGTGGTGGGGGATGTTCACGATCGCTGGGAACCTGAAGACGGGGAAGCCCTGAAGCATCTGGGCGTTGATTTGGTGCTGTTTGTGGGGGATTTTGGCAATGAGTCGGTGGAGGTGGTGCGGGCGATCGCCCAATTGGACATTCCGAAAGCAGCGGTGTTTGGGAACCACGATGCTTGGTACACGGCGACGGAGTGGGGTCGCAGTCAGTGCCCTTACGATCGCACCCAAGAAAATTGGGTAAAACAACAGTTAGATTTAATGGGAGAAGCTCACGTCGGTTACGGGAAACGGGATTTTCCCGAATTGGGCGTAACTGTGGTGGGAAGCCGCCCGTTTACTTGGGGGGGATCGGAGTGGAAGTACGGGGATTTTTACTCGGAGTGGTTTGGGGTAGAAAGTTTTGAAGAGTCAGCACGGCGCATTGCAGAAGCTGCGGCGGAGGCGGACTGCGAAAATGTGATTTTTTTGGGTCACACGGGGCCGACGGGGCTGGGAGAGGCTCCTGAAGACCCCTGCGGGCGGGATTGGAAGCCATTGGGAGGGGATTGGGGCGACCCGGATTTTGCGGAGGCGATCAATCGAACTCGGAGTTCTGGGAAGCACATACCGCTGGTAACTTTTGGTCATATGCACCACAAA
The DNA here is from genome assembly GCF_036701705.1 of Microcoleus sp. w1-18aA5. Taxonomy (NCBI): domain Bacteria; kingdom Bacillati; phylum Cyanobacteriota; class Cyanophyceae; order Oscillatoriales; family Microcoleaceae; genus Microcoleus; species Microcoleus sp. w1-18aA5. Next base: position 13,685 of record NZ_JAUPTE010000111.1, read on the forward strand.
CTGCGGCACACGAAGCACGAGTTGCGGAAGTCGCTGGAGGTGAGTGCGGAGGGTACGGTGTATTTGAATGCGGCCAGCGTACCGCGAATTGTCGAGAGAGAGTGCTCGAAATTGCGTAATTTCTCGATCGTCCTGCTGGAAAATGGAGCAGTGTCGGAAGTCTCTCTGGTATGGGTAGGCGAAGATTTCGGGGTAGAAAGAGAACAAATTCTTTATCGGCGCGCTGAATCTGCGGCTATTTGTAGTTAGAGACATTTGCTGGTATGATAAAATTTATGCGCCCGGAGAGGTGGCAGAGTGGTCGAATGCGCCTGACTTGAAATCAGGTGAACCGCAAGGTTCCGTGGGTTCAAATCCCACCCTCTCCGTTTAACAATTCTCTTGTCCGTTAAGGGTTTCAGATTCTCTATGCCCTCAAGAGTTCCCTTTTCCGCTCATCTTTCGCTCACTCGTAGTATTTCGCAACAAAAAAACACCCCCGCAGGGGTGCTGTTGCTTACCAGGTAAATTTTCTAGCCCACTGACTTAACTAAAGCCTTCTTCATCCGCCGGGTCGCCGTAGGGGTCTTCGCTTGCCGGGGTCACATTGCCGAACATTCCAGCATCCGCTACGTAGTCTGCGGGGTCGCCGTAAGGGTCTTCGCTTGCCGGAGTCACGTTGCCGTACTGTCCGTAGTCGGTACCGGCGTAGTCTGCGGGGTCGCCGTAGGGGTCTTCGCTTGCCGGAGTCACGTTGCCGTACTGTCCGTAGTCTGCGGGGTCGCCGTAGGGGTCTTCGCTTGCCGGAGTCACGTTGCCGTACTGTCCGGGATTTGAGGCATCTTCGTAATAGCCGTCAGGATCGACTTGCTCGCTGTCTGGCCCGACGATCGCATCTTTTAACTTCCGCAAAAATCCGTCTACCATGATAGAGTTCCTCTTTTTTATGTGTTGAAAAACGACTGTTTTAGATTGGGAATCCCAGATTTAATTGAACGTCACGGAACCTGCAATCTAAAATCTCAAATGGTTACACTACTGTGCCGGAACAGGAGCTGTAGCTTCCGGCAAGGTAGTAAGGTCTCGACCGGTATTTTGGTTGTTATACCCCTGGAATTCGCGGTAACGCACTGCCTCGGACTCCGGAACTTTAATTCCTCCAGGCGGGGGCGTTACCCAGTGAGCGCGATTCTGGGCATCGCGGTAGTAAACGCGACCGTTTTTGGAAAGGTAATGTTTTCCCTGCGGCCCCTTTTCTTGTTTATTTTTGTGCTGATTGTAGATGTAGTAAAGGGCGGCGGCTCCTGCTAAAGTAATCCCTACTTTTTGAGCATTGCTCAATCCTTTTTTCGCTTGTGGCGAAGGAGTGGAGGCACGATTAGTTTGCACTCCTCCAGCGCGAGTATCGTCAACAGGAGGCGGGGGAGCGGAACTTTCCTGGCTAGAACCGCAAGCAGTCACAAAGGGAAATGTCAGCAGAGTTGTCAGCAGCAGAGCCATGAAGCGCGATCTTTTTGGTTCGGGTTTGATTGTGTTCATTGCCGCTCCGAATTGTCGGGATTATAGGTAGGGTGTGTTCTGGCGAGGTTTAGGAACCTGAGCTGCTGCCAACAGTTTTTAGAGTAAATTAATTTCTCAAAGCAATTTTTTTGACAAAAGTAGTTGCTGAGAACTTAACAGCGCAGGTACGGTATTGCGTTTCTATTCAATCATGCTGTAATCTCTCGATGATTTACTCATTCCAGGGATATAAATAAAGTTTCTTTTATTTCAGTCTGGAGGTATATGCAAATGCGCGCCTTCGGGTAACAGTAAATTTCGTTTGTGGGCTGGTTAAAGCAAAGTGAAGCAGACGGAGGGGGCGAGTCCGAAACTCAAAGCAGCGCTGGCGGGGCAAAGAAGGTGGGATTTATAAGCCCGGCGGTGTTTAATTGCGGCAGAGTGCTTGTGGGAGATGCCTGCTTTTTTTTAGGAAATTCTGGAGAGGTCGATCGCACTCTTGGAGAAATCTATTAACCGCGACAGAAAGCCCCCCAAGCTTTTCGGATATTTATGAAATTAAAGAATTTAGTTACTGCTGGATTGTCCATCGCAGTTTTATTTACTGCGGTAAAATATCTAACATTTTCCAATCAACAAAACCAAGTCAAGGAATTACTGCAAACAAAACAGTGTCCCGAATGCAATTTCAGCAATGCCAACCTGAAGGGACTTGACTTACGAGGATTTAACTTGCAGGGTGCGAACCTCGAAAGTGCTAATTTGTCGGGAGCCAAATTAGCCAATGCTAACTTAAAAAATGCTAACTTGAATAGAGCCAACCTCACCGGAGCAGATTTGGGCTGTAGCGGCATTACTTTCAACCTTGATGCGAACGATCGAGGAGCAAACATGGATTTTAATGTCACCGCTGTTCCCGAAAAAAACAACCCAGAAAATGCAGTAGTTGGTTTCAACATGAAAACGAGCGATCGGGGAGCGACAATGCGTTTAAATCTGCCGGGATGCGCTGACTTTGAGAATGCTAGCTTGCAGTCAGCTCAAATGCCAGATGGCACAATTCATCCTTAATTGCAGCAAATATAGCAATCTGCTCTCTCATCATTTCTCAACTTCTTTTCCTTTTTTCTGCTCTCTCTTTTCTCTTTCTCTGTGTCCTCTGTGGCCTCTGTGGTTCATAAATAAAACCGCCGTCTGAAAAACAGGCAGCGGTTTTTTAAGCAACTAACTGCACGCCTAAAATTAGTGAGCAGAACCGTTACCGTGATACTTGTCAGTATCATAGAATCCGTTTTTTGTGCCGAAGAACAGACAGCAAACGGTGAAAACTGCTGTCAAGACTGCTAAAACTAACTTAACGTCCATAATTTACCTGCTGTTGTTGAGTGAGTGCAAATACTCAGATTGTAGAATCTTTTTGGCTGGCGCGGCCATCTACCAGCGTAGCGCCAGATTTGCTCGGCTGTACTCTGGTGCGGCAGTTTCCTGACGGCGAGACAATTCGGGGAATGATTGTCGAAACCGAAGCTTACGGCCCGGGAGATCCCGCTTGTCACGCTTACCGACAGCGCACTCCTCGCAGTGAGGTGATGTTCGGGCCTCCGGGTATGAGCTACGTTTACTTAATCTACGGGATGTATCACTGTTTTAATGTGGTGACGGATGCAGAGGGAGTTGCTAGTGGTGTGCTGATTCGAGCTTTGCAGCTAGATGCGCTTCCCCAAGAATTCGCTGGAATTCCTGAGAAGAAGCGATCGCGCCTCGCCGCCGGGCCTGGGAAACTGTGTAAGGTGCTGGATATCGATCGAACTTTAAGCGGTTTTCCCCTGGGTGCAGGCCAACCGCTACGATTGGAACACCGGAGCGAGAACTTTCAGCAAGCTGTGGAGGAGGGTACAATAAATTTTGTGCAAACTACGCGGATCGGGATTTCTCAAGGAATGGATTTGCCTTGGCGGTGGTATGTAGGGAACTCTACCGCTGTGTCACAACTCTAGTAATCTCAAAGGTATCAGTGTAAATTTTGTCGCTTATCTCAGTGAAATTATGGCTTACTCTTCTGAAAATCCGATCGTACAACTCAAGAAATGCCTAACCCTGGTTCAGGATGTTAGCACTCACAACGAAGCCAACCGGGCTTTCGAGCAATTGTGTGGGATTATCGATGCTGAAAACCCAATGGCGGCGCAACTTTTGGAGATGTTGTGGGAAGAAGCAATTATGGCGAGGCGATCGGCTTTATTTTGGCAGCAAATGAGCGATGTTGAGAAAGATATGGCTAATAGAATGATGGAAAATATGACGCAAATGCGGCAAAACTATTTGCGGTTGATGCAGGAAATGTAGACAGTAATTGATAAATTCGTGTTTGTAGTGAGGACTCTAGTCCAATGGCACTGAAAAAGGCTTAATCACACCCTCCGTTTAGCTTTCAAGACAGAACGAGGTTCCTGCATTCGAG
>NZ_JAUPTE010000112.1:0-16156 GCF_036701705.1 Microcoleus sp. w1-18aA5
TTTAATAATTTTAGGAATCGCGTATTAGCTTGCTTTTCTGATTAGAGAAACTTATAACCATAAGTTCAGGAGAGCCGACTAAACTCCGATCGATACTTCACAGTTCCGCTGCACTCCTGCAAAGCTCCACTTTCTAACTCCAACACCATAAATGCTTCATCGGGCACATCATATTCACATTTTAAGCTCTTTCTACTAGCAGGAATAAACCCAAAACGCGGATAGAAATCTGGATGACCCAGCACAACCACTGCCTGAAATCCCGATCGCGCGCACTCTTTTAAACCTTCCCGTATCAGTAGCGTTCCGATACCTTGCCGCTGATAGTTGGGTAGAACTGCGACTGGCGCTAACCCCAGAATCGACAAATTCCTCGAACATTTTCCTTCGACGACAACCGGACTGAAGAAAATGTGTCCGACAATGCGATCGGATTGTACCGCAACGAAGGAAAATGTAGATGCAATTCCCCGCAATCGATCGACTAAGTTAGCCTCATTTTCTCGCCCGAATGCCGCAATATTAATGTTGCGAACAGCTTCTACATCTTCTGGCTTTTCGGTACGGATATCCATAGCTTAGGAATGAGAATTAAATAACTTCCACTCTTGAAAGTGGGATGGGCATCCCGCCCCTCCAAAAAGGACGGGCGGGACGCCCATCCCACAATAACAATTAAAATTGTAAGTTATTTAATTCGCGATCCTTAGATTAAGTGTTGTGCAGCCGCTCTGGCAGACGAATTACTACAGAAACTGTTTCTATCTTGCGATCGCGATCTTAATCAAATTATAGCGCCCCTGAATGCTTTTTCCTCTTTTTGAGTTATATATTTTTGGCAATTAATTATACAACGACTTGCAGATCAATGCCAAATCGTCGCCAAAGTCGATCGCTTCCAATCTTCACGCCCGATGCGGAACCGCTTAAATCTCCTTATTGCGGTACAAGCTGACTGGAAGACAATCGCTTAATGCCCTCCATCGCTGTAGTTTCTCCGGCTTTGTCACCGCCCTCACGAGCAATTTTTAAAGCTTCCTCGTAGGATTCGAGAGCTTGAGCATTTTGACCGAGACTTTCATGAATTGCGCCCATATTGTTGAGCAAGCGTCCGATACTTGTCTTGTCACCGATTGCTTCTAACATCGGTATTGCTTGCTGAAAATAAATCAGCGCTTGAGTATCTTTGCCGAGTTTGCGAGAGGTAAGTGCCATGTTGTTGAGGAGGCGGCCGACGCCAGCCCGGTCTCCGATTTCCCGGCGAATTGCTAAAGCTTGGTGGTAAAATTCCATCGCTCTATTAAAGTCGCCGATGTTGTAGTAGACGCCGCCCATGTTATTGAGGGTACGGCCTAAATCGCGCCGATCGCCGGCGGCCGTGCGAATCGTCCGCGCTTGCTGGTAAAATTCGATCGCCTTGGCGTAATCTGCCTGTTCTGCGTACACGGCCGCGATGTTGTGGAGGGATTCTCCAATTTCAATTTGGTCGTCGGTAGTTTTGGCCAGTTCCAAAGCTTCTTGGTGCAGTTTCATCGCTTCGGAAAAATTGTCCCCAATCCGGTTGACGAAACCTATGAGATTGAGAGTGCGCGCGGTACGACGCCCTCCGCTGATTTCTCGGTGAATGACTAAAGCTTGCTGCAGAACTTCCAAAGCTTTGGGCCTCAAACCCATTTCGCCATAAACTTCCCCCATATTATTGAGGGTTTCTCCGATTCCCGGTTTGTCGCCTAGTTGCTTGCGAATTGCCAAAACTTGCTCAAAATTCTGGATTGCTTCTCGAAACAAACCCTCGCGGTGCTGTTTTACTGCTGTTTTAAAGAGTTCGTCTGCTTGCATTTTGGGGTCTGTTGCCTGAGCGAACTCGCTCGCTTGGGTGCGCCTCGCATTTATAATTGGGGCATAAGCGCGGGCGTCTGAAATTGCCAGCAAGCTGAGTGCGGGCGATAAGACAATACTTATAGCTGCGAGATAGCTGAAGTGGTAAGAGCGGCGGTGCACCGATCGAGTCCTCCAATAGCTAAGTGATAACTATTAAGATAGAGCTTTTTGGGGTGTTCCTGCCAATTTTTTTCTCAATTTCTAGGTTCTAACTGGGTTTTTGTCTTGCCAGACGGCCATAATCAGCGGCATATTGTTGAGAGCGGATATGACAGCAAAGTTTTTGCTGGGTGGAAGCGATACTTTTTCAGAACTTTGCAAGATGATGTCCTGTTGGTCAATCGTGATCCAAGCAATTCCTGACAAAACTTGAATTTGTCGATGAGTTTGAGGCAATCGGTATACCTCGTTTTCCATCAGAATAATGCGATCTGGCGCTGCACATTCGGAAGATATTTGAAGCATAGCATCTCCTACTTGCTAATTGGTAATTGCTAATTGGTAATTGCTAATTGGTAATTGCTAATCGAGGGCTGTATTTCACTTCTTTTCCACGCAACCCACACACTACTATTGGCAATAACGCCGATCGAGCCAAGCGCGCATTTCATCATCCGTCGCCACGCAGGTAGAACGACCAGTCGCCCGATCGCAACCGTGCCACCAAGTGTTACCATAGCGATCGCACGTCTGCCAAATTCTCAGTTCGTCCTCACTCGAAATGAGGTAGAGCAAAAACTGCCCAAATTTTTTTATAGCTAAAAAGAGAGATAGCCCTTTATGTTTTTCGGATGGGTTAGCTCGATCGGCTATCCAAAAAAACATCATTATTCGGGGGTTGATTCGACTTTTGTAAGTAGACATAGCCAACACCTTAAAGTGATAAATCCTACACAAACTGCACCCATAAAATTACAAGAAATAGCTTTTAACTGCAATAATTTCATCGCAATTACAGCACAATATGGTTGTCGTGCAATTTCTGTAAAAGTCTATCTGTTACCTGATAAATTAACTTTAACTCTCAGGCAATTGACAATCAAAGCATTACTTGCATAGGTTGTATGAATAAAATCGATATATCGAAGCCCTTGTGACAATTTGGGTACTACTGGCACAAACGCTATGAACGAAATCAATACGCGGCGGATGAAACTCTCTCAGATTCAAGCTTTGATAGCTGTAGCAGACTGTGAAAACTTTAGCGAGGCGGCTTTGCAATTGGAACTGTCCCAATCCGCAGTCAGCCACGCCATCGCCTCTTTAGAAACAGAATTGGGAGTGCAACTGTTCCACCGGGGGCGACACGGTGCTCAACTGACGCCGGTGGGGGAAAGGGTAGTGAGTCACGGGCGTCAAATAGCCTGCGCCTTAGAAAGAATGGTCAAAGAAGCGGATTTAGAAAAAGGTTTGCAGGGAGGCCAGGTACGGATAGTTACTTTTCGGAGTGTCGCAACTCATATCCTACCGGGTATTATTGCTAAATTTCGCAGTTGCTTTCCCAAAATTACGGTTAGCATTACCGAAGTTTATTATACCCAAGCTGTGGAAGAGGCTTTGCGATCGGGCAAAGCAGACATCGGTTTTGTCTCTCTTCCCATCTCCGATGAATTTGAAACTAGGGAAATTTTGCGGGACAAATATTTGGTTTTGCTGCCGCCGAAGGCGCAATGTAAAAGTGCTAAGATTACGTGGGAAGAATTAGCGAATTATCCGCTGATTTTGCAGCCAATAGAAAATGCTTGTTCGATACCGCTTCGTAAGTATTTGACAACTGCAGATTTTCCCATAAATATCGGTTACGAACTCAGCGAAGATTCAACAATTGTCAGTATGGTGATGCAAGGTTTGGGTGCAGCTATTCTGCCCCGTTTAGCCGCGGAACCGATACCATCTTCGGTGAAAGTTTGCAGTTTACCGGCGGATTTTGAGAGGGTAATCGGGGTTGCTGTTTTGAGGGATGGGCTGTTAATTCCGGCCGTGTTTGCGTTTTTGGATTTAGTTAAAAGTGCTCCAGAGGTTGATAGTGAGGGTGACTTTCCGATTAATCCTTCATGAGAAACCTCAGTCAGTTGTTATTGGTTATTGGTTAGATGGGGATTTTGTTACCGCCGATATCAGCAGATGAACACAGATGAACGCGGATGGCATTTTATCTGAGTTCATCTTCGGTTAAAAAAATGGCATAAAATAGTACGATCGCTGATTTCCTATTTCATGCGTTTTGCAACAAGACTAGAACTATCGCCTTGGTGGAATTTGATTCGACCGTCTATGGAGTTTTTATCCTTTAATTTGAGCCAACCGCTACCAAATGCAGGATCGTTCTCATCATTACCGTCCCATGTAAACTCAAATCGCTGATCCTTTCCATCTTTTACGACTTCGCCGTCAATGTCACCTGATACTAAACCGAATTGAAATTCTCCCGAACCTGCTTCATCAATCTCGATATAGGCTTCAACTTCCATGTCCAAATAATCACTATCCCACATTGCCATCTCTGTGATCCGCCATTTGCCGCTATATTGCATTGCTTTCATCCTCCACTTGTATTAACGGAACAAAACCAATATAGTCGAAACAGTGACGCTCAAGCAGTACGCAAACGCTCAATATCCCGGATCGGCGGCGCACCAAACATACGAGAATATTCGCGGCTGAACTGTGAGGGGCTTTCATAACCCACCTGATAGGCAGCATTTGCCGCATCGGAGTTTTCGGCAAGCATCAGGCGACGTGCTTCTAATAGTCTTAATTGCTTTTGATATTGAAGTGGACTCATCGATGTCACTTCCTTGAAATGGTAATGGAAAGATGAAGGAGACATATTGGCTTGTCCTGCCAAATCCTCAACCCGCATCGGTTTTGCAAAATCAGTTTTAATCAGTTTGAGCACCTCAGCGATGCGCTGCATATTGCTGCCAGATGTTGCGATTTGGCGCACAGCTTCGCCTTGCTCACCCATTAAAAGACGATAATAGATTTCGCGGATAATCATCGGTGCCAGCATCGGGATATCCTGCGGCGTATCCAAAAGTCGTGTCAGTCTGAGGGCGCAATCGAGTAATGGTGCATCGGCATTGCTGACAAACAAACCTCTGACAGAGTTTTCTTTCTTACTGGCGCTTGGACTGGTTTGGGCAGTAATAATGTCACAGAGTTGGCGTGGGTCTAAATTCAACTTGAATCCTAAATACGGCTTGTCTGGAGTGGCCTCTACAATAAATCCACTCAGAGGTAAATCAACTGAGATCACAAGATATTGAGCCGCGCCATAACGATAGGTTTCCTCACCCAGCAACGCTTCTTTTTTGCCCTGAACGATGATGCCGAGAATAGGTTGATAGACACCGTGCAGTGCGGCGGTAACTGAAGATTCTCGCGTAAATTCCAGCTTATCTATAGCTGTTTTATGAAAACCGTTCCCCTTGCCTTCAGTGTGTCGAGTTACTAATGCCGCCAATTCTTTACATTGATTAGCGATCGCATCTTGATTTATTACTTGGTTGATTATTTCAATCGCCATGTGGTTTTCTCGACTAATTTAATCATTATCTTTTAAGCATTATAGAACATCTTTATCCATTCATAAAATCTTGCTTTGGAGGATTAGGCAATAAATTGCGAGGTCTGTGTATTCAAAACCCTTGCTTTTACTCATAGGATGAACACATCTGAATGAAACAGTAAAAGGATAAGGCAATGACGAAAGACAAGACAAAAATCGCATTGGTAACAGGGGCGAGCCGAGGACTTGGCAAAAATACCGCTTTGACCCTTGCCAGAAAAGGAGTCGATGTCATCGTGACATATCACAACAGCGAGGAGGATGCCCAAAATGTCGTATCTGCGATCGAAGCGATCGGGGCTAAAGCTGTTGCACTGCAATATGTTTCTTTAATTAAAATCAACCTCACTTCAAGGAAAATATTAGCAAATCTATAAGGGAGGCAAAATCATGAACAAGCAATTTTTAACTTTCACCGTAGCGGGAGCAATATTTATGGTTTCACCTACCCGATCGCCAGAAACAGTTCTACAACCTTCTGAAACAATGACACGTCAAGAGCGGGGCGAAAAAGTTCTGAATAGTTTGTCAGGTGGAAAAGGTTTGCCGCCGCATTTTGTTCAGCTTCAAAAAGATTTCCCAGAACTTGCTGACATGACGCTCAAATATTCCCTAGGCGATATCTGGGCTCGTGAGGTGCTAGATAATAAAACCCGCCAGCTTATATCACTTGCAGGGTTTGCGGCACAAGGCACAATGCCGCAATTCAAAGTTCACGCTCAATATGCCTTGAATTACGGTGCTACGCCGGAAGAACTGATGGAAGTTATTTATATTACCACAGTGACTTCCGGCTTTCCCCGCGCCTTGATTGCAGCAGGAACTCTCAAAGAGTTGTTTCAGGAAAATAATATCAAGTTCCCAGTAACATCACAAAAATAGGAGATATCAATGTCAAACTTAAATGGAAAGGTTATTATCATCACTGGAGCGAGTAGCGGAATTGGTGAAGCCACTGCTAAATTGCTTGCTAAAAACGGCGCGCGAGTGGTTTTGGGTGCACGTCGCACCGATCGCCTAGAAGCGATCGCCAAGGACATTCGTGCGGAGGGTGGAACAGTCGAATACCAGGCTCTCGATGTCACGCAACGCAGTCAAATGGAGGATCTCGTTCAATTTGCCCAGAGCAAGTTCGATCGGGTAGATGTCCTGATTAACAATGCTGGCATCATGCCTCTATCCGCACTCGAACAACTGAAAGTTGAGGAATGGGATAAAATGATTGATGTCAATATCAAAGGTGTTTTGTACGGCATCGCGGCGGCACTTCCTGTCATGAAAGCACAAAAATCTGGTCAGATTATCAATATTTCTTCGATCGGCGGACACGCGGTTTCTCCTACTGCTGCTGTTTACTGTGCTACTAAATTCGCCGTTGGAGCCATCTCAGAAGGCTTGAGACAAGAAGTTGGGGGCGACATTCGGGTGACGGTGATTTCTCCTGGAGTAACGGAGTCTGAGTTAGCCGAGAGCATCACTGATGAAACTGCAAAATCGGGAATGCAAGAATTTCGCAAAATATCTATTCCTGCTGCTGCGATCGCGCGGTCGATTGTATTTGCGATCGAACAACCTGACGATGTTGATGTTAGCGAAATTATCGTCCGACCAACAGCCAGCCCTTACTAAGTAGGTCAATTTAATTAAATCTAAAAGGCGAGGGTTATTAGATACCCAACTTCTTTTAAAAGTCGGGTATCTGGGTATTCTGAGTTTTTATGAGGACTTAGTTAGCTTACCAATTCCCCTTGCCCATTCCCAATTTCGCCTTACACAATTCAAAACTATTTCCCGTATCTTTGCCGTAAAATAAATTCCGCTAGTGCTAAATCAACGGGTGTTGTGACTTTCAAATTCGTCTCTTCTCCCTCCACAATTTGCACTGGTAAACCGCATTTTTCAAACAAAGCCGCATCGTCTGTAACTTCCCAACCTTTTTGTCGCCCTTCTTCGTGACACTGCTTTAACAATTTCACTTCAAATCCTTGGGGAGTCTGGGCCGCCCACAAATTGCTTCTGTCAGGGGTGTCTCGCACGATCCGACGCTCATCTACGACCTTAATCGTATCCTTGACCGGGACGGCGACAATCAAGCCTGGACAGCTCAAGAGGGCCTCTGCAGATCGATCGAACAATTCAGCAGTTGCCAAACACCTCGCCCCGTCGTGAATCAAGACTCGATCGGCATTGGGCGGCAAAGCCTGCAAACCGTTGTAAACTGACTCTTGCCTGGTGGCGCCTCCTTTAATCAGTTCCACGGGCTTAACCAAAGATAAATCGCTCAGAATTGCTTTAAAATCAGGAAAATCGTCTGGCTGGCCCATGATGCCAATCCAGCTAATGTGCTGCGAAGCTTCAGCAGCAGCCAAAGTCCAACTCAGCAAAGGTTTTCCCAGCAAAGTCAGCAGCAGTTTGTTCCGCTGACTCCCCATCCGTCGCCCCGAACCCGCTGCAGGAATTAATAAGTGCATTTACTAACCGTTTTTAACCCAACTAGATATATATAATAAGAGCGTCCTGTACTTTTGAGTCTGTTGTTTAGCTGTCAGCCAGTAGCTTTTAAGGTCTAGAAATACTATAAGCTGATAGTTGAGAGCCGATCTCTGAGAGCTACCTCGATCAATAATAGCCCGATCGTTTATGATGCGAATACTAGCACTTGTCCCTGGCGGGATTGGCGACCAAATTTTATTTTTCCCCACTCTTGATGACCTCAAGCAGTCTTATCCCGACGCGCAAATTGATGTCATCGTGGAACCGAGGGCAAAGGGTGCTTACCGAGTCTGCAAATCCGTCAAAGAAGTCTTGACGTACAATTTCAAAGACCGCAACGCTATGGCAGATTTGGGCAATTTACTGGGCGTAATTCGCGATCGCGAATACGAAGCAGTTATTTCCCTAGGCCAGCGGTGGACTGTAGGGCTGCTGCTGTGGCTGACCGGCATTCCGCAGAGAGTTGGCTATTCGGGAACCAACGGTGCTCGATTTCTCACTGCTGCTGTACCGCTGAAAACTGAACAGTACGCCGCCTCAATGTACCATGATTTACTGCAAGGATTTAACATTACAAATCCTTGTCCGGCGATCGCAATTAATGTACCAAAACAGGACATTCAGTGGGCGGAAGCCGAACAGCAGCGGTTGGGCGTAAAAGAAAGCGGCTACATTCTAATTCACGGCGGTTCGAGTCAATTAGCTGTGTCTAAAGGTATTGACAAAATTTACCCTACAGACAACTGGAAGCAAATTATCCAAGACTGTCAGCAGCGGCAGCCTAATTTGCCCGTTGTTGTTGTGAAAGGCCCCGAAGATGCAGAGTTCGTGGCAAAGTTAGTCGAGTTATGTCCGAATGTAAAAGTTATCTCGCCGGATGATGTCGGCAAGTTGGCCGCCACCATTGCTGCTGCTAATTTGATGATATGTACTGACAGTGCGCCGATGCACTTAGCTGTGGCGGTTCAAACTTATACAATAGCTTTGTTCGGCCCGACTGAACCGGCGAAATTGTTGCCAAAGAGCGATCGGTTTTTGGGCATTAAATCTCCTACTGGCAAAATGGCAGACATCTCTCCTCAAGATGTTTTAAAGAAGGTTTGGGGCGGCTAAGAACTAGGATATCTTAGCTGGTTCCCAGGCTGTGCCTGGGAACCCATATCTAGAGGCTCTGCCTCGCTTATCGGGCTTTCACAGGAGGCGCAGCCTGGGGACGAGGAATCATTTTCGGTAATTCCTCTTTCGCTCTTCGTTTTTCAACAAGCTCCATCATCTGCTGTAATTCCTTGAATGGTTAGGCAAACAATCTATTTTAGAATGATGAGTTTACCTAAATTTGCATTTCTTCTCTTCAGTCCGCGTAGGCGGACTTTATTTGTGTAGACGCGATTTCAATCGCAGAGTTATATCAAAAACAATACAACAATGAAACGAGCAGTATTTCTTGACAGAGATGGCGTTCTCAATATCGAAGCGGGTTACATTCACCAAGTAGAAGATTTGCATTTAATCCCCGGAGTAGCCCAAGCTGTACGCCGTTTAAATGACAAACAAATATTTTGCTGTTTGGTTTCCAATCAATCGGGCCCGGCGAGAGGCTATTATCCGGTTAGCCACGTAGAAGCTTTGCACAAACGCCTATGTCAGTTATTAGAAAATGAAGCAGGAGCACAGTTAGATGCTCTTTATTACTGTCCTTATTTAAGCGCAGCCGAAGGCGGAACCAACCCAGAATTTACGCGGTATACAACGTGGCGAAAACCGAATACAGGGATGTTGGTAGCCGCTGCTTGGGAACAGGATTTAGATTTGCGAAATAGTTTTATGGTGGGGGATAAAGCGACTGATGTTGATATGGCTCACAATGCAGGCTGTACTGGTATTTTGGTGCAGACTGGTTACGGAGAAAGCGTGTTGAGTGGGGAGTATCAGCACCATACTAAACCTGATTTTATTGCAGCAAATTTAGCGGTGGCGGTTGAGTGGATTTTGCAACACTTTGATTAGTGTTTGTAGGGGTATTTAAGTTCTTTCTCTTTGAGTCCTACAGGAAAGTGCTACGTAAGGAAGCGCGACTGTGAAGGTTGTACCCACGCCCATTTTGCTTTCGCAGGCGATCGCGCCTCCTTGCAATTCCACCGCTTTTTTAACAATTGTTAATCCCAAACCGTTACCTTTAATCTTTCCAGTATTCTTGCAGCGGTAAAACATTTCAAATATTTTCCCTACTTCCGTTTCTGGGATGCCCATACCTTCGTCTCGGATACGGATAATTAGTAAGGGAGAGCTAATATTTGTAAATTGGGAAGTGGCAAAAAAACACTGAGGAGATAAGCCGAAAATAGCTTCTTTGTCTCCTTCGCTTGCTGGACGGCATTCCAATTCCAAGGTGACTTGCCCGCCGTTGGGAGAATATTTGATGGCATTGACGATTAAGTTAGAAATAATGCCGTGCAGCAATTGTTGATCTAACATTGCGCTGGTAACATCTGACGGGATTAATGTTAGTTTGTGCTTGGCTTCATTTCCTAACTGCAATTGATCGAGCAAGTTTTGACAAAATTCGATTAAATTTATCGGAAATGGATTGCATTTGAGTTGGCCTGATTCTGCCCTGCCCATGAACAGCATATCGTCGATTAGCTGGTTCATCTTTTGGGTAGCTGAGTGCACCAGCCGCAGGGTTCTAACTTGGGATTCGTCACTGCTGCGAGTGCGATCGAGATCGAGAAGTTCCGCAGAAATTAAAATCGCGTTGAGGGGATTCCGCAATTCGTGAGCCGCCATGGAAATATACTGGTTTTGGCGGTACGATTTTTCTTCCACCGACTCTCTGACTGCTTCCGCGGCTTTGAGAGATTCTCGCATCTTGGTTTCCATTTCGTGTCTGTGCAGGGCAATCTCGATCGCCACCCGTAAATCATTTTGTTGAAATGGTTTGATAATATAACCGAACGGATCTGTAAGTTTCGCTCTTTGCAGTGTTTGATCGTCGGCATAAGCGGTTAAAAATATTGTCGGCACATTCCTATTAGTTCGGATTTTATCGGCTGCTGTTACCCCGTCCATGTCCCCTTTAAGCACGATATCCATCAACACTAAATCGGGCGGGCTTTCTATCGCTTTTTGAATTGCTTCTTCTCCTGAAGAAACTGTAGCTGTGACTGCATATCCCAGTTTTTTCAATCGACCTGCTATGTCTTGGGCTACAATAACTTCGTCTTCTACAACCAAAATTTGTATAGGGTTCATTTTTCGTTAAATACGCTGCCGATAATTTAACTCTTGGAAAATCAGAGTGTAGCAGGTTCCACGCTGACTGTCAATGTCAATACTCGCCTCTAATTGGTAAGCCAACATTCTCACTAATCGCAATCCTAATGTTTCAGTATTTTCCACGTCAAAATTAGCCGGAAATCCGCGACCATTATCTTGAATAGTTAAATGAAATTGGTGACTACTTGTTTCATTAAATTTAATAGAAATTTCACCATCTAAATTAGAGCCAAATGCGTATTTTAAAGAGTTGGAAACCAGTTCGTTAATAATTAAGCCACACGGAATAGCTGTTTCTATGTTTAAATAAATGGGGTCAACTTTGAGGTTAAATTGGATGGAAGTGTTGCCACAACCAAAAGATTGATACAAATTAGCAACCAAATTTTCGACATAGGGGGACAGGGCGATCTGATCGAGATTTTCGGATTGATACAATTGCTCATGAATCAAAGCCATTGAATGGATGCGAGTCTGGCTTTCTTCAAATAAAGTTAGCGTTGCTTCGTCTTCAATATATTGAGCTTGAAGTTGCAGCAGGCTGGAAATTACCTGCATATTATTTTTGACTCGGTGGTGAATTTCTTTGAGCAATACTTCTTTTTCGCGGAGTGTTGCTTGGATGCGGGCCTCGGTAAATTTGCGATCGCTAATATCTTCGCCAATACCCGCGATGCGGTAAATGTTGCCCGATTCGTCGTAAATGGGAAAAGCTCGATCGCACACCCAGCGAATTGTGCCGTCTGGCAGAAAAATCCGATATTCGGTATTGGTGGACTCGCCGTGCAACACTCGCCCCATTGCCTCTTCCAAGAGGAGTTTATCTTCTGGATGCACCCACTCCATCATTTTTAATGGATCAGCATACAATTCTTCGCGACTGCGCCCCCAGATTTGTTCGTAAGCTGGACTCAGATACAATAAATCGGTGAATTCCGCAGACATTAGCCAGACGGAATCTTGGATATTTTCTGCTAACTGGCGGAAGCGTTCTTCACTTTCACGGATAGTTTTTTCAGCCTGTTTGCGTGCGGTAATATCTACTGCAATGCCCACGATCCGGTAAACTTTACCAGATTGATTTCTAATCGGAAAAGCCCGATCGCGAATCCAGTGTATTTGGCCGTCTGGCCTGACAATTCGATATTCTATCTCGTCTTCAGAATCAATTTGTCTAGTTAAATTAGCAATAACGCGAGCGCGATCTTCTGGATGGAGCGAATCTGCAAAAAAGCGCCCGTAAGCATATAAATCAGCACAGCTTCTGCCCCAAATCTTTTCGTAAGCCGGACTGATATAAATAATTTTCTGGGGTTGAACGTTTACCATCCAAAACACACTTTCAATGTGTTCTGCTAACTGTCGGAACCTTTCTTCGCTTTCTTTCAGCGCTGCTTCGGTTGCTTTGCGATCGCTAATATCTTCTGTCACTACTACATTGTAAATTGCCCCGCTCAGCGGTTCTTTGATGAGCGATACACTAATATTTACCCAAACTACATTGCCATCTTTGTGCAGCAACCGTTTTTCCATTTTAAAACTGTCAATTTCTCCGGCGAATAATTTATTGTTTTGTTCTAAATCTAAATCTATATCTTCTGGGTAAGTAACGTCCATCCAAGTTCGCGACAGCAGTTCGCTCGCAGTATATCCCACTATCTCGCAGAATTTTTGATTGACTCGCAAATAGCGGCCTGTTTGGTCAGGGTGGGTAATGCCGACTGCCGCTTGTTCGACGGTTGCCCGAAAGCGTTCTTCGCTATCTCTGAGGGTTGCTTCTGCTTTTTTGCGATCGCTAATATCGCGCTGCACGCCAAAATAGCCCACAATTCTGCCGTGGGAATCGTAAATGCAAATATAGTCGCCTTCTATCCAAACTGGAACTCCGTCAAACGTGCGATTCTCATTTTCGATGTGGATTCTGCCAGCCTCAAAAAATTGCCTTATTATCTCTCTGCCACCAGTCAAGTCGTGAGACAAGAAAGAGTAAAGTGTCCGACCAATAAACTGTTCCCTCGTCCCACCGTATTGAGCTATCAAAGCATCGTTTGCCTTCGTTACCCGCCCGTTAGCAAATATGTAATCCAAGACTTTTTCTTTGTCAACTGTATCGTCCCAATGCACTGGTTCGTCCAGCATCATAAAGAAAAAACCATCTAAAGATTGAGAGAAAAACAATTCTAGCTGTTCCTGGCTTTCCCGCAGAGATTTTTCGGCGCGCCAGCGAGAGAGAACTTCTTCCTGCAATTGATCGTTGGCTGTTTTCAATTCCTCAGTGCGCTTTTGATATTGAATTTCGAGCTGATTTGTAATTTCTTCCAGCGCTATTTCTGCCTGTTTTTTTTCGGTAATATCTTGAGTAAGAACCAGTCCTGCAAAAATTTCTTCCCGGTCGTTTTTGACTGGAGCAATTGTTGTTGAATAAACGCGATTGCCGTATTTATATTCAAAAGTATTCTCTTTTCCTGCCAAAGCAGCGCGATATGTAGTCTCAAAAAGGGGCAAGTCTTCAGGTGGCGATACTTCCCACAATGTTTTGCCTTCCAACAGTTCTTTGGACAAACCAACTACTGCCAAACCTTGGCCGTCAACCAGAGTATAGCGCAAATCGCGATCAAACAAAAATACCGAACCATTCGGATAATGTTTGATGAGAGTTCGGTACATTTCCTGGCTTTTTTCCAGAGATGCGATTAACTGAATGCGATCGTCCTCGGTGATATCAAATTCAGTTACGGAACCCGAAATGCCAGGATTCTCGACTGCTTTGAGTTGTGCTTCTAATTTCTGGCACAATTCTCTCTGCTGCTGCAAATGCTCTTCAAGTTGTAGAATTTTTGCTTTTTGCTCTGCTACCAATGCTTCGCAGGTTTCGAGAGATCGATCGATCTTGGTAGGATCAATACACATAAGCGCTCTTTGTTTGGCAGTTGCGGACTTGAGCTTTTTCAAGCCAATACTAACAAAGCTCAAGCCTTCACTGCTAACTTAATTAATCAATCTTTCTTGACTTCTGCCCAAAGCATTCTACTTTTCCTTTATTTAGGAACTCCCGCCGTCAAGACTTCATGACTTTTCAATGTCACCAAAACATCATCTTCAATTCTCACGCCAATACCGCGCCATTTTTCAGGAACCTCCGGCTGTCCTTCAACGGGTTTAATATAAGGAGAAATATAAATCCCCGGTTCCACCGTCAGCACTTGTCCTGCCTGCAAAACTTGCGGATTTTCGCCGTACTGATAAACGCCGACATCGTGCACATCCAATCCCAGCCAATGACCAGTGCGGTGCATATAAAATGGCTTGTATTTCTCTTCTTTAATTATCTCTTCAATGTCCCCCACCAAAAGTTTTAAATCCATTAAACCTTCCACCAAAACGCGCACCGCTGTTTCATGAATTTTGCTGTAAGGATTTCCGGGATATACTTGACTAATTGCCTGCAATTGTGCTTGCAAAACTAAGTCATAAATTATCTGTTGTTCGGCTGTAAATTTGCCGCTAACGGGAAAGGTGCGAGTAATATCGGCGTTGTAGTACCCGCAAGCACAACCAGCATCTATTAGCAGCAAATCGTTTTCCTGCATTTGGCGGTTGTTTTCGATGTAGTGGAGGACGCAGGAATTGTAACCTGATGCAACAATTGAAGGGTAAGCCGGAGTGCAGCCATTTAAGCCAAAAGTATGTTCTATTTCAGCTTGAATTTCATATTCGTATCTGCCCGGTTTGGCGAATTCTTGGGCGCGGTTGTGCGCTGCAACTGAGATATTAGCCGCTTTTCGCATTAATGCTAATTCTGTTTCGCTTTTCACCAGCCGCATCGGGTGTAAAATAATGTTGGAATCTTCGATTGCTGTCGGGCCTGTGCCACGTTTGGGATAGGTTGCCATCAAGCGCTGCCAGTGATTGAGGACTGTTTGGTCGAAACTACGATCGCGCCCGAAGTGATAGTATATGCGATCGGCCTTTTCTAAATATTTCGGCAGTTTTTCGGCAAGTTCATTAATCGGGAAAGCTTCATCCGCGCCGTACAATTCCTTAGCGCCTTCTACTCCGGCGCGATAACCGTGCCAAGTTTCTTTTTCCAAGTCTTTTGGCTGCACAAACAAAACAAATTTGTGTTCTTCATGGTGTGGCGCGAGCACTGCTACCGCCGCAGCTTCGTTGAAACCGGTTAAATAGAAAAAATCGCTATCTTGTCGGTAGGCATATTCTACATCGTTGTGCATGACGGCTGCGGGCGCGCTGCGAAATATCGCTGTCCCGCTGCCAATTTTTGCCATTAATTGTTCGCGTCTTTGCCGATATTCGGTGGGGTTTGTCATCCGATTTTAGATTTTAGATTTTAGATTTTAGATTGATTGTAATATTAACACTCGGCGGTTTCAAGCCCTGTCAAACTTGCACCCGCAAGCGCAGGGTTGAAGATATAGGTGCTCTGTTTTTTTTCTTGGTCTACTTATTTATTCTCTTGTTCTGCGATCGCCAATTTACAAGTATAGTCAACCAGCCGAGACAAAGATGAGTGGCCATCGACTAAAGTCCATTTCGGAGAGAAATTCGACCAATTTTCGCCATCTTGGCTAACTCTCACAGTTCTCAACTGTCGTTGCTGGCAGTCAACTTCCATTTGCGCCAACAATTTATCGTTACTAAAATGTTGAGTTACTAAAATAGTTCTGACTGGATAAGAGGGAGCACCGGGAATATCGGATTTGCTTAATTCAACGCTGCTGGAGTCGATGCAAATATCTACAAAACATCTTAATTTTTCGGCGCGGGCGCTCAAATTAATGCCAAAAATTAATGTTGAAATTACTATCAAACAAATCGATGCACTCTTAATCATATAGCAGGCATTGGTGACAAGTTAAGGAAAAAGGGAAATTGTCAAGGGTAGTATTTGCATGGGTCTGGGATCGTGGGAAACTT
>NZ_JAUPTE010000113.1:0-16130 GCF_036701705.1 Microcoleus sp. w1-18aA5
TTATTCTCTCCCGGCGCGGTGGCTTTAGTTCTTCTCAAAGCCACCGTTCTCATCTTTATTTAGTCTAAAGTACAGTTTTTAGTCTTTACTCTTAATTGTTCTTATTTCTATACTTGCTAGAATAAAAGGGAATACTAACCGAACGGTAAAGCGTTATTGTTCTGCCAAGAGTGCGATTTTTGGAAAGGGCGATCGAAGTGTTAGACCGCAACTACAGTATAATTAATAGTCATGCCATGTGAGTTATCTTTTCAGGCATAATTGTAAGGTTACTGGTGGGTAACGAAGATTTATGAGCGATTCAGAAGCATTTTCACCCAACTACATTACTGCACGAGAGCGATTTCGATCAGCATCTTCATCTTTGGGTTATCAGCACACAGCCTATCCAATTGATCAGGTGAGTCCAACTGGTGAAGAATTAACTATTGATGTGGCGATCGGTGGTTCTTCCAACCCACGACGATGTGTAGTCATTTCTAGTGGCTTGCATGGAGTAGAAGGCTTTTTGGGTTCGGCAATCCAACTTACCTTGTTAGAAAAGCACCAACTTCTCACATCCTTGTCACCTGATATTAAGGTTGTATTTATTCATGCTCTGAATCCTTATGGTTTTGCATGGCGACGACGTTGGAATGAAAATAACATAGACTTAAACCGTAACTTTTTATTATCTGAAGAAGTTTTTGAGGGTAGCCCAAAGGACTATCCTAAATTCAATTCCTTTCTAAATCCAACTTTACCTCCATCCCGCTTTGAACCTTATATTATTCAAGCTATCTGGCTGATATTGAGATATGGAATGACGAGTTTGAGAAACACTTTTCCTGTAGGGCAATACGATTTTCCCAAGGGGCTTTTTTTTGGCGGTCATTCTCCATCCAAAACTCAAGAGATTCTAGCTAGCAATTTGCCCCAATGGATTGGTAATGCTTCAGAGGTACTGCATATTGATTTCCACACAGGTTTAGGACGCTGGGGAACTTATAAGCTTTTGCTTGACGCATCTGCAACATCAGAATCTTGTTCAAGACTAGCTCAACGATTTGGAGTAGAAACAATAGAACCGAACAGTACAGAAGGTGTGTCATATCCAATTCGCGGTGGATTAAAAACTTGGTGCCAAGCTCTTCTACCAGAGTGTCGCTATGATTTACTAACCGCAGAATTTGGCACTTACTCAACGATTCAAGTCTTGAAGGCATTGCGGGCGGAGAATCGTGCTTACTGGTGGGGTAAGTCAGACCAGAGCTATGAATGGACAAAAGACCAGTTGGTAGAAATGTTTGCACCCATATCTCGCAAGTGGCGAGAACAATGTTTAACTCAAGGACTTGATGTTTGTAAACGAGCGTTGATGGACTGAAGGAGTTGCGACGGTAAGCGATCGCCCTACTCAATACTTCAAAATTACCATTTGGTCGATCGCCCTTCAATTCGGTGCGTAAGCGTTGCCCTCGAAGAGGATCGCTCTCCGGGTTTCTAGCATTAAGTTGATTGGTGGGTGTTCTGCATCAAGTTGGATGGAGACATTTTTACACTTGGAAAATTATATTTGGTCGCCGAAAGCTGTGCAACCATTTCTGCACGAGACGAAACCTCAAGCTTGCGGAACATTCGCTTCAAAGCTTGCTTCACCGAATTCTCAGTAATCCAAAGTTCCCTCCCGATTCCTGCGTTGGTTCGCCCCAAAGCAACCAATTCGGCAATTTGCAATTCACGAGGCGTTAGGCGTGAGGTATTGAAAGGTTGGTGCTGCGATTCCCTACGGGATAGCTTCGCCGCGCGTACTGTTGCAGCCCAAACAGACAAGTGCAAACATATCGCACTCAAATCCGCTAGATTTTCTGTATCGAAAGCGGGCATTGACCGATCGCGGGTGCAACCTACTGCACCCACTAATTGACCGCGACTGACAATCGGCCCCGCCATCACGTGCCAATGATCGGGTCGGGGACAAATTATTGTCCAAACCTTGGGAGATGCCACCAATGCTTCATGGACAGGGGCGTGACGATCCACTAGATAACGCACAACAGGATTATGTTCGATTGATAGTCCAATTTGCAGTGTTTTCTGAAGATTGCTATCTACCAAGGGCAGTCGATCGAAGAAAAAGATTCCCGATCGTTTAGCTGCAAAATACTCACCAATTTTGGGCACGACTTGCGATCGCAAATCTTCTTCGTCCTCTACCTGGTCGATCGCTTCAAATAAAAGCTGCAAGGGACTTTTCATGGTCATGATCTCAAAAAGAGTACCCGATCGAGGTCTAGAAGCATTGCAATACTCGAATTATATTACCCTTGTAATCTCAAAAGCAACTTGACATGACAACAAGTTCGGAAATCGAGCCTGATTGCACTCCCACACGTGGGATACTCATCAGCTTTTATGTGACTTCAATCATCTTTAATCTCTGCTTAATTGCTCAGTTATTAACGGTTGGAGTTGCCTACTTCAATAATCCTGCATGGTGGGATATTCATATTTGGCTAGTGCGAGGGTACAGTGGGCTGTCATTAGTATTACTGGGATGGTCGTTTATCGCCCCATTCTCACGCAGAATACGACATCTCGCCGCAAGTTTACCAGTCCTGCTTGGACTACAATTTGCCAGCATTCATCTCAAAACTCCTCTTCACCTAGAGATACTCCATCCTCTAATTGGATTTACGTCACTCTATGTTTCTTCAAGCCTTGTACATAGCATATCGCGCACTTTATCGCCCACCAACTATCAGAACAATCAAATTTGAGAAGTAAAAATGACGCAAGATGCAATCTTCAGTCCCTTCTTTGCAACAGTGTTTTTAACACTCCTAGTCTGGGTGTATATGTACATCCGCCGTATCAGTTTTATCACCAGTAGAAAGCTCGACCCGAAAGAACTTGCTGTACCGGGCGCACTGGCACAAATCTCGCCACCAAGCGTATCCAATCCATCGGATAACCTAAAAAACCTGTTCGAGATTCCGATACTTTTCTATGCACTTGTTCTATATCTGTTCATCACAAAGCAGGTGGATACAGTGTATGTGAACGCCGCGTGGGTATTCGTTGTGCTTCGCACATTGCATAGCGCTGTCCATTGCACATTCAATCTCATCATACTTCGGTTCTACCTCTACCTATTTGCCACGCTCGCGGTGTGGTTCATCGCGATCCGCGCAGCACTTATCCATTTTGGCATAATTGATTAACCTCGCTCAAATGAGCTAGAAGTTATCAACAGTCGCCGAACAATGAGCGTGCAGCGGAAAGCCCGCCCTGTTTATGCCTGTGTGTTCCGGGTCTTGCGGGGCGGTCTGCCACTGAATCGAGTAGTGAACTAGCGATCGCAATACCCAATACTTTAAAATTACAATTTGGTCGCTCGCTCTTTTAGTTTCTAGCCTGATTGTTGTTATACGGAGAGTGCGATATTTGTTAAGAGCGATCGCGCGGAAGAAGAGAGGTATCATATTTACAGTCTAACTGAGAGCTAGACTTGATAATTATGAACTAAATCAAGTTTAAAAAATTCATAAATATCAATAGGATTAGAGGCGCACAGAAGGAATACAGAAGGAATTGCGCCCAGACTTCTTCAAGATGTCTATTCATCACTAGAACTGATCATTGTCTGTTTAGGACTACAGGAAATACCAATAACAACTACTCATCAGGTTTTGCTTTGCAAAGCCAATTTTTGATAGTCCTGTTTAATAGGAATCTGAATGATGAACTCTGCTCCCTGACCGGGATGAGAAACACACTTCAACTGTCCGCGGTGTTTTTCTACCACAATCTGGTAGCTGATTGACAGCCCCAAACCGGTGCCTTTCCCTACGGGTTTCGTCGTGAAGAACGGGTCGAACAGCCGGCGGTTCACTTCCTCTGTCATACCGGGGCCATTGTCGCAAATGCGAATCACAACAAATTGGGCAGCTTTCCGGGTCGGGTTGAGGTTGGGGGAATCCACCTCAGCCGAAGAAACTGTAGAGCTTTCCGCAAGGGCGGGATTGGAAATCGGGGATTTTTCTTCTTCCCCATACCCCACTGAGGTGCGAATTGCGATCGCCCGCGGCCCCCTTTGGTCATTGAGAGTGTCAATCGCATTCGCCAGTAAATTTACGAACACCTGGTTCAGTTGGCCCGCATAGCACTCCACCAGCGGCAGCGGGCCGTACTCTTTAATGATTTGAATAGCAGGCTGGTCTAATTTAGCTTGCAGTCGGTGCTGCAAAATCAGTAGGGTGTTATCGATGCCCTCATGGATATCGACCTGTTTCATTTCCGCTTCATCCAATCGCGAGAAGTTTCGCAGGGAGAGGACAATTTCGCGAATTCGGTCTGCCCCCACCTTCATCGAATCCAGCACTTTGGGTAAGTCTTCCATCAAGAAATCTAATTCGATTGCCTCAATATCCTCAACAATCGCTGCTGTGGGATGGGGGTATTGTTCTTGATAGAGTTTTACCAATCCTAGTATGTCTTCACTGTATGTCCTGACGTGACTCAGGTTGCCATATATGAAATTAATCGGGTTATTGATTTCGTGGGCCACCCCGGCCACCATCTGTCCCAGTGAGGACATTTTCTCAGTCTGAATTAGCTGGGTCTGGGTGCGCTTGAGTTCTTGGAAAGAAAGCTCTAGTTGTTCGGCTTGTTTTTTTAATTGCGCTTCTGATTGTCGCAGAGCTTGCTCTATCTGCACGCGATCGCCAATTTCCTGGCTCAGGAGCAGATTTTTTTCCTTTAATTCCTGCGTCCTCTCTTCCACTTTATGTTCTAAAGTCCGGCTGTAATCTTCTAATTGCTCATTGGCTTGTTTCAGGCTGTCAGTCGCCTCAGACAAATTGGCATAGAGTCGAGCATTTTCCAGCGAAATCGCCGCTTGAGAACAGAGCACGGTTAAAACTTCCAGGCGATCGGGAGTAAACGCACTCCTTGTCAGATTATTTTCCAAGTAAAGCAGACCAATGAGCTTTCCTTGATGGACGACTGGCATACATAAAACTGACTTCGGTTGGGCGTTAACAATATAGCTATCCCTGGTAAAAATACCCTCCTGGCTTGCATCATTTAATACCACATTTTTCTGCGTTCTAGCCACATAATTGAGGATAGAAAACGGCAATTTATGACTCGTTTGTATTGGTGTGGATTGCAGCACTACTACCTCATCATTATCTATGCTTGCCGTCCCTTCTACCACAAGTTGACCATCTTTTTCTAAAATGAAGTAGCTTTTTTCAGCCCCAGCATTCTCAATTGCAATTTTCAATAACTTAGAAAGCAGATTTTCCAGAACAATTTCGCCAGAAATAGCTTGAGAAGATTTCATCACAGATGCGAAATCAAGTGCTGCAAAACTCCCCGTAGTCGTCGAGCTGGTCGTCCGTGATACGTCGAAGCTGGGAGTTTCTTTAGTCAGTATTCGCGAGAAGAATTCAGGATATTCTTCTGATAAATATTGCACTTTTGCTTTCGCTCCCCAGCGAATATAGCCATAGTAAGCATCCGTCAAATAAATCTCCGCTATCTTCTCCCGCCCGCGATAGAAATAAAACTCGGCAGCCCGTTCATTAGCTAGGGCTTCTTCCTGAATGTATCCCTGTTCTCTGGCTCCTTGAATGCTAGCGTCATAATACTCCATCGCTTTGCCAATTTTTCCCAAAATTCGTGCTTTTTCTGCCTCCACTAACTCGTACTTGTGTTGATAATTCATCGACCCATGTATAGCCCATTGCTGCATTTTTTTCTGATTTTTTGCCACTTGCTTCAAGGATTCTTTTTGTTCACTGCTGGAAACTTGGGGATATTGAGCAAGGAGAGCCAGAGAATAGTAGAAATTGTATTCCGCACCACTCATCAGACCGGGCACACCATCTTTGTATTTTTCTGCTGAGCGGGCGCTCTTGAGTGACTGAGCGTAATCTTTAAACAAATAAAGTCGAATCAATTTTGTCAGGTGAGCCAAAAAAATAAACATATGTTTATTATCGGCAATTGACTGGTGGAGGAGTTCTTCTTCATTCAACAATTCGCCATTGAGCATATATTCCTCTTCAGATGCGGCGAGTAATTGTAATACCATTACTCTCCACGTCTTTAAGTAAGGAATATGCGAATCTTGTTTAAGATTCAGCAGTAAATCAAGATATTGCGCCTGCTTCTGAGCAACTAATTCCAGCGGTTGACCTGTAAAAAATATATGATCGCAATAGTAGATAGAATTATAACCCACATCTTCTAAATCTCCAGTCTCCAGACCGCTTTTAATTCCCTCAATCATTGGCGCTAAACTTTCCTTGCCATGCTCTTTCCAGTGTCTAATATGAGCATTAAAAACTACATATACGTAAGATTTTAGTTCTTTGGCATCAAAGCGATCCAACAAATTTAAGGCTAGTTGTCCAAATCTATATCCCGCATCTATTTCACCGAATGGCCCGCATAGAAGTAAGCCATAAACCGCATACCCAGCAGTGGCCTGGGGCGAATTACCATATTGGATAGACAGATCAATCATTGTAAATGCAAATTGGGGAAATAAGGCAGGAGCCACATGATAAGAAAGAGGAGCAGATTTCAATAATATCCCCATCGCCACTAGCTTATTGATATCCGTCATTTCTGGCAGATTAGCTAACGCTTCAGTATTCATTTCTTGTGGAGGTTCCGGACAAAGAGAGACACCCAGCATCCCCAGAACTTGCAGCCCAATATCAAACGCGACTTGTATCTGGTTTTGCTGGGAATAAAACTGCATTTGGATTTCATAAACTTTGACTTTTTCGAGCAGAGTTTTCGCGTGTTTGAGAGCCTCCTCAGAAAGGATTTTTGCTCGCTCGAAGTTGATGTTTAGAAATTCCACGGCCGCCGCTTCCGCATACAGAGGGAACGTCAGGTCATACTGAGTTTCCCAGCTATCTTCTCTGAGGAGTTCTAGCCCCACCCGTAGTTGTCTGGCGGCAGTTTCATAAGCTGTTGCTGCCTTAGCTTTTTTGCCGGCTATCAAATTTAATCGGGCTAGACGATCTTTTTCTGCCTGATCCGTGATGCAGTCAGCCCCAACATTTAACTGATTGACAATCTCAAAGATATTTTCTTCAATCTCCTCTGCAGGAGTATGATCCAGTAGCAGTTCACCAATTTTCAAGTGAGTCTGTTGTTTCTGAGATTCGGGAATAAGAGAATACGCCGCTTGCTGCACCCGGTCATGGAGAAATTTATAAGCGATAGGCGCGTGATAGCTGTAAGGCAAAGGACCCGGTGAGCATGATAGCAGATGACAATCTGGAACTATTCTCTCCTTTACTTCCCTGCTCATTTCATCGGAGGTAAAAACGAGAGGAATTTTGTAGGCTTCGCTGAGGGGCAAAACCAAGCCAGCCTGAAGAGATTCCCACAAATCCGCCGCCGTTTCCGACTGAGATTTTTCATTGACAATAGCCAGAACGTCTAAATTAAATTTGTCTCCAATACAGGCGGCTAGCTTTAAGACATCCTGCGTCTCCTCCGAGAGTTTTTGAATATTTCTGGCAATCAGTTCGACGACATTATAATCTGTGATGCCTACTGCTTGAATTTGGTTCAATGACCACTGCCAGCACCCAGCACTGAATTCAAAGGTCAATAGCTTTTCTTGATGCAGAGTAGCGAACATCTGAGTCAAGAAGAAAGGATTGCCCTGGGTTTTATTGAAAAGTAGCTCAGACAATTCAGAAACCCGGTGTCTCGGAACAGAAGACTCATTCAGGGTATCCGCTACCAGCAAGCTGACGTTGCCAATATCCAAAGGACGGAGGGTGATATTATTTATAACCGCCCCATTCTTTTGAATCTCATCCAACGTCACCATCAACGGATGCGTCGGACTCACTTCGTTATCTCGATAGGCTCCCATCAGCAGTAAATATTGGCTGTCCGGGTCACAAATAAGCAGATGAATCAACTTGAGTGATGCCGAATCTGCCCACTGTAAGTCATCCAAAAAGACGACCAACGGGTGTGAGGGTTTAGTAAATACATGAATGAATTCTTTAAACACCCGATTAAAGCGATTCTGGGATTCAAATGGCCCCAATTGCGGAACCCCTCCTTGAGGCCCGACAATCAGTTCGACTTCGGGAATGACATCTACTATGACTTGGCCATTTGAGCCTAAAGCTTCTAAAAGTTGCTCTTTCCAAATCGCTAGTTTTTCCGAACTTTCTGTTAAAAGATGCCGCATCAAACCCTGAAAGGCTTGAATCAAAGAAGCATAAGGAATATTTCGTTTTAATTGGTCAAATTTACCGGAGATAAAATACCCGCGCTGCCTGACAATCGGTTTTTGAACTTCATTTACTAAGCAAGATTTGCCAATTCCTGAGTAACCGCTGACTAGCATCATTTCGCTGGTACCGCCGGAGACTCGCTCAAAGGCTGCCATCAAAGTGGCTACTTCTTGCTCACGACCATAGAGCTTTTGCGGGATGATGAATTGTCCACATTTATCCCTCTTACCGATTGGAAAGTTGTCAATTTTCCCATGGGTTTGCAGTTGATGACGGCATATTTCTAGGTCAGCTTTTAGTCCCCTAGCGCTTTGGTATCTGTCTTCAGCAGTTTTAGCTAATAATTTCATTACAATGTCAGAAATTGCTTGGGGAATCTCACCGATTTGCTGATGGGGTGGCACGGGTGTTTTAGCGATATGGCAGTGAATTAATTCCAGGATGTCGGTGGCTTGATGTGGCCGCTTTCCAGTTAGCATTTCGTAAAAGGTGACACCTAATGAGTAAAAGTCGGTACGGTAGTCCATTGAGCGATTCATCCGCCCGGTTTGTTCTGGGGACATATAGGCAAGGGTACCTTCTAGCAAGTTGGGATTGCTGAGGGTCTGGTTTTCTCGCTCTAGGTGCGTGGCAATGCTAAAATCGATGATTTTGATTTGACTGGTTTTGGGGTTGACAATAATATTCTGCGGTTTAATATCTTTATGAATAATCTTATTTTCATGCAGTTGAGCTAGGGTTTCTGCTAGATAAATTGCCAGACTCAGAAATTTGCTGATTTCAAGTTGTTTAGCTGTGATTAGGTTTTTCAGGGAGTCTCCGCCAAAATCTTCTAATATCAGCGCCAGACCGTTATTATGCTTTTCTAAAGAGTAAGCTTTGATAATTCCGGCTATGTCGAGAGTTGTGAGAATTTTATATTCATGCCTCAATCGTGCGATTTCTTCTATTGTGGGATACTCAGCTTTAAGGGTTTTTACTATAACCGGAGTTCGCTCGGACTCCCTAACGCCGCGATAAATAACTGTATTGACACCTTCATGAAGCGGCAACGATGAGAGTTTGTAACCGGGTAGCGGGGTTTTCATATTCG
The DNA here is from genome assembly GCF_036701705.1 of Microcoleus sp. w1-18aA5. Taxonomy (NCBI): domain Bacteria; kingdom Bacillati; phylum Cyanobacteriota; class Cyanophyceae; order Oscillatoriales; family Microcoleaceae; genus Microcoleus; species Microcoleus sp. w1-18aA5. Next base: position 9,361 of record NZ_JAUPTE010000113.1, read on the forward strand.
TTTTTTCGATGAGTACGATTATTCGGGTGTGGAATTGATGGATGGGAACCTGAGACAGCGATGTTCGATCGCCTGTTGGGAAGAATTTCAACTAGCCGGACCTCAGCTTGTTAATAAGTGCCAATATTTTGTCCACTCATTCAATGCTAAAGTGCATGATGGCTTAATCTTTAACTATAACTATAAGACCTATGCTGGAGTTGGGAAACCAAGAATTGGCGCTGGGACAAGCGCCTCCAGATAAATTAGGTGATCGCACTAACTCCACCGTCTGTTTAAATGTCTCTGGACGTACTCCGCACAGACGCTTAAAGTTTTCATAGCTCAGGTTTTTTACATCCCAGTAGCTCATTATGTGGCTGTGCCTAAATTATTATCACTTAGGATTATACATTCTACTAAAAAATGTTTGCAGCACTTCGACCGGGCGCGATCGTTGCTCTTAACAGGGTACAAGTCGCGATCGCCTTGCCTAATTTTTTAACAGGTACATTGTAAGAGTTTGCTAGCCAAAACTGAGTTACTTGAGCGCGCGATCATCGCTAAGTTGAACACCTAGTCTGTAAGTGAGCAAGATGAGATTATGGAATAAGTTAAAGATGATCCCAGATCGGAACCAGCAAATACTCGTTCTCCCGACGCTGTTGCCAAACTTGCAGCGCCACGGACTGAGTATCACGCAGGTAAAACGCAAGAACTCGCTCCAGAAACATGGTGAATTCGCGTAATACAGCCCACGTCAGTAATAGGATAAAAAGTTACAAAAAAGGGGGAATGTATGCAAACCCTCCTTTGGAGTCGTGAAGAAGTCCCGCCTCGTGCCCAACATTTGTATGAGATCAGCATCCGCCCCAAAAGTGACTTAGAAGAGAATGTTAGCAAGATCGTCATCATGGATATAGAAACAGGCGACTATAAAGCTGATGAAAATGGTTTATATGCTGCTGATTACCTGAGTGCGAAACATCAAAATGCTAGGCTATTGGGTATCGGTATTGGATATAAACTTGCTGCATCTCTAGGTAGTGTTATTGAGCTTGTTCCTAAGTGATTTCACGTATTGTATGTGATAGATATGCTAAACTTAATTTTATTGGATTTTGCTTGAAAGTCAAGCTGTTTGAGTTGAAATTTATGAGGACGTTAGACTGCGGTGGTTCCGAAAGACCCTAACACGAATTTATATGTAGTCTATGTTCCAGGTTTCTAAGAGAGCGCATTCTCAAGGAGAAACTTTAGACGACATACAAGCGCACTTACGTGAAGCGAGTGAAATGTTGTTGGAAGATGAGAATCCAGGATTAAATCGACCCTCTATTAAGTACGATCGCCTTTTTAGTCTTTACCCTTAATTCTTCTAGTTGCTGTAGTTGCTAGAATAGCAGCGAATATTAACCGGACTGCAACTCATGCTAAAAACCATTGAAGGCATTTGCATCACTTGCCAAATAATCCTATGATGGTGCATCATGATCTTGGTGATTGTTTCATTCTTCTAACTAAGCTAATATGCGATCGCTTGTCTTGACTCTAGCTCTCATATGTTTAGCCACCCCCGCTGTTGCCACCACCTGCGAGGAAAGCTTTCAAAAAAAGGGGGACTTTTTGAATGGTGCCGCCTTTTCTGCACGTGTTCAGGTTGAGGGGTTATCGATAGAGAGAGCATTTTCCCAATTACGACCCATTTTAGCCCGCGAGAGCATCAGAACGATCAGCACCGATGTGAGCACAGGTGTCATGAAAGCCGAAAATCCCGCAACAGCATTTCAGCGTGCTTTGCCGATCGATGTTTTTGCCTCACCCGACGGAAATCTATTAACTGTCGAGATGATCTTTACCATTCCCAGCGGCGTGGGCGCAAGTAGGGATACCGTGAAGCGATACTTGTGCGGTGCGCTAAATCAATTGTTGCCCAAAACTACAAATTAATATGTAATCATTCATTTGATGAATATTAGCTTCGCACACTCGATCGCAATAACCCATACTTCAAAATTACCTGCGGGCGATCGCCCTTCAATTCACGTGCGTTAGCGAAGCCCTCGAAGAGGATCGCTCTCTTAGTTTCTAGCGTTTTTGTCCTGGGGAGAGTGCGATTTTTGATTGGGCGATTTGGAAAGGGCGATCGCACTTCTAAGATTCTTACGGCTTCAGATCGAGCAGTTGGCGGTAATAGACACCCTGATTGATTATTGTACCGCCTCAGATTGTTTGAGGGCTGCACTGAACGCGAAGTGGTTAAGATTCAGCAGCGATCGGGAATGCTGAAATTGGCTGTTGCCGAATGGGGATATGAATTACAAACTCAGTGCCTGAGCCAGGTGTAGAAAAACACTTGATTTTACCGCGATGTTTTTCAGTAATGATTTGATAACTAATCGACATCCCCAAACCCGTACCTTTACCGATGGCTTTGGTGGTAAAAAAGGGATCAAAAATGCGCTGCGTCACTGAGTCTGGCATACCGATTCCATTGTCAGCGATCGCAACCTCCACCCATTGATTGTCAATCACAGAAGTCCGAATCGTAATCTGGTTCGGGGTGTCTTTAAGCTCCTGATAGGAGCGTTTAGTATTCATCTCATCTAGGGCATCCAGGGCATTGACTAATATATTCATGAATACCTGATTGAGTTGTCCGGGGAAACATTCCACATTGGGCAATGTGCCATAGTCTTTGATCGTTACCACGCCTGGACACTCTGGTTTATCTTTGAGCCGGTGTTGCAAAATCAGCAATGTACTTTCAATTCCCTCATGAATATCAACATCTTTGAAGTCTGCTTCATCCATACGAGAAAAGTTTCGCAACGAGACGACAATACCGCGAATTCGCTCGGTTCCTACCCTTATAGATGAAATTATCTTTTGGATATCTTCAGTGAGGAATTCCAAATCGATTTCCTCTGCCATTGCTTGCACGTCTGGATCGTTGCTGGGATGGCGCTGTTGATAGAGTTCGATCATCTGCAGCAGATTTTGGGTATATTCGTCCAGGTGGGTAAGATTACCGTGGATAAAGTTGACCGGGTTATTGATTTCATGGGCAATTCCCGCAACCAACTGTCCCAAGCTTGACATTTTTTCGCTTTGGATAACTTGCATCTGAGCTGTTTTCAGTTCGTTTAGGGTTGTCTCCAGTTCTTGAGCTTGCGCGGTTGAGGAGATTGCTAGTTCTTCGATCGCAGCAACCTGGGGCAGACTTGTCCAGCAAGCAATTGCCACTCCCACAAATGCCAACGTCATCAACACAATAATCAGCAGATAGGGATTGTTGGTTCCGGCTTCTACCAGCAGCCAGGAGCGAATCAGCCAACTGATCGTCGCTGTACCACAAATCAGCGCAATCAAAATTGCGACCTGAAGCACCACAAAGTATTCATTTTTAGGAGGAGTTACTGGCTTGGTATGGAGTCGATCCCACCACGGTAAATGCAAAGATGCCCAAGGAATCCGCAGAATCGCAGCGTCAATCGCTATCACTGCTAATGGCAACAGCAACCCGATACCAAAATCCATCCATCCCCAGGCAAGGCCACCCACCACCAGAGAAATGAACTCAACCACCAGTAATGCTAAGGATAGTCGCCCCCAACGCACGACTGGATCGTTGCGCTGCATCCACAGCCCCAAGTGGAACCCCATGATAGAAATGAAAAAACTCACCCCTGACACCACGACAATTCGAGTGGTGTTGCCCCATACTAAAAATCCTAAACTACAGATAAAGGTTAGCAGCAGCGCGGGTTCTAGGGCACCCCGACGGGATACTGCGCCAAACACTGGAGACAACAGCCCATCCTGCGCGAGTTGAAAAAGGATGCGGGGCGTATTGCAAACGCTAGTCGCAGATCCCAACAAACAGCTAGCCGCAACCAGCAATGTGACGATGACAGGGGCAGCGTCTCCCCAGAAAGGCTTGGCAGCCACCAGGAATTTGCCGTACAAATTGCCTTCTAAACCGGCAGGGGTTGCCAACTGCACCAACACTAAAGTGCCACCCACAAACACCAGAGGCATGAACCAGGCAACCCAAGACAGCGCCTTGAGGGTGTCTTTTGGGCGGAGACTGTCTGCTACAAAGGATGAAGCTGTGTCACAGCCATAGAAGCTATAAGCGGCAAACAAGAACCATTTCAGCCAGTCATGGACGCTGATGGCATCAATGCTGCTGGGCAAGAGTCCGGGGCTTTGGGGCGAAAAGGCAAGCCAGCCTAAACCCTGAACGCAGAAGAGGAGTAAAAAGCCGATCGAAGGAAAGATAAAAAAGAGGTGCAGAATGGCGACGGCGCGGGTGCCACTTAATGCTAAAAAGTAAGCGATCGTAGTAAAACCGATCTCAAACACTTTTTCTGGAATACTCAGCCCCATCGGCTCTAAATGGAATTCGATCAAATTTGTAATGACGATCGCATTAATGGGCGGAAAGGAAACCCACCCCAAGTAGTAGGCAATCCCCAAGTAGCGGGAAAGGGCAGGGTAACGATGAAGCAATCGCGTGATGTAATTTGGTGTCCCCCCAGATACATCTGGATATTTCTCACCCAAACTCTGAACTTGAAGGTTAAACAGAATTCCGACGATCACACCAGGAATCCAGACCAACAGCGATGCAGAGCCAATTTCTGCTTGCATCAACGGCGCTAAGGTAAACCACATCAGATATCCAACCACACTAAACCCCCAAGCTTCCGCAGAGGACATGGTGCGCCGGAGGCGATTCAGAAATGGCACACGATCTATTTCCATAACAAGCAGATAGGGGTAATCCTATTGTGATACAATTGCTATTTTTACAGTCAATAAAAAACAAATACCTAGTGTTTCCTTCTAGGGATGAAAATTCTCAGCTCGATCTGATGTAGCGGTGAAAGATTGAGGCAATCAGTTGAGGTTGCCAGCGATCGCAATACTCAATACCAAATACTTCAAAATTACCAGTGAGTCAAGCGCCATTGAATGAGCGTGCGTAAGCGTTGCCCTCGAAGAGGATCGCTCTTTTAGTTTCTAGTCCGATCGTTCTTTTTTGTGAGACATATAGATATCCTATAATTAAAGCTGTTGGTGTCGTACTACGATGATTTATATGCTACAAATTACAAGCTGAATACCCATCAACAGTGGGACATTACCATGAGAATTGACCGAGTAAAAATCGAAAACTTCAAGAAATTTTCAGACTATACCCTTGACTTGCATCCCCAATTTACCTTGCTAGTTGGGGACAATGGCACAGGTAAAACGACGATCCTCGATGCTTTGGCGATCGCGGCTGGAATTTGGCTGGTCAACTCCCCCGACACAACCCTCAACAATAGCCGCCGTAACATTCTTCCCTCAGAAATTCGCTTAGAAGCGATCGAATCCGACACCATCACCCAATTTATAGAACGAAAACCCGTCCAGATTGAAGCGATCGGCACGATTAACAGTCAGCGAGTCCAATGGCTCAGACAAATCAAAACTAACGGCTCTAGAACCTCCAACACAGAAGCCAAACAAGCTCTAGCAATTATCTCCACTTTATTTCAACAGGTTGAAGCAGGCGAAAAAATCTGGCTACCCATCCTCGCCTACTACGGAGCAGGTCGACTTTGGCTACCCTCCAACCAACGCGACCCCAAAGCCACTACCCACACCAGCCCCGCCCGCCGTTGGGATGCCTTCTATGACTGCTTTCAAGAACGGATTAGAATCGCCGATCTCCATACTTGGTTTCAGAAAGAAGCGATCGCTTCTGTCAATCGACAGGGACAAATGCGCCCTGGTTACAAGGTTGTAAAGTTTGCTATTTTGCGTTGTATTCCCAACGCAGATGACCTATGGTTTGACCCAGAGCGATCGGAAATTGTTGTTTCCATCCAAAGCAACCCCCAACCCTTCAGTAACCTTAGTGCTGGTCAAAAAATGATGGTAGGTCTAATTGCCGATATTGCCATCAAAATCATTACTCAAAATGCCTCTTTCCTAACCGAAAAATCAGAAGATATATCTAGTAAAAAATTGCCTCTAATTTTGCAAAAAACACCAGGGCTAGTCCTAATTGATGAAATAGATGTACATCTCCATCCGAAATGGCAACGTCAAGTTGTGAAGGACCTCACCAAAACCTTCCCCTCAATCCAGTTTGTTTGCACTTCCCATTCGCCACTTGTTATTGGTGAAGTCGAAGCAAGCTGTATTAGAGTCCTCGAACGTGATGAAGAAACTGGCAAAGTTATTTCTACAATTCCCTTAGAATCTTATGGTCTTGATGCCAACCGAATACTAGAGGAGCAGATGGGAGCGTCAGAACGTAATCAAGAGGTAGCAGACGAGCTTCACGCTCTTTTTAGACTAATTGATGATGAAAATTTTGATGGTGCACGTCAAGCTATGATTCCCCTTGGTGAAAAAATTGGACACGAAGATCCTGAGATTACTCAAGCTCGATCGCTGATTAAATTCTTAGAAGGTAATGAATGAGAAACATCCAGAAAAAGACCGAACCAACGTCGTTGACACAGCATCGGTGCAATACAAATACTGACTATGATAACTATGCCCAAAAAGATGACCTGAGAGCAAGTCTGGTGAGCGAGCAAAGAGGAATTTGCTGTTACTGTATGCAACGGATTCGTCCTGACTCAGAAAACATGAAAATCGAACACTGGCAAAGCCAAGATCGATACCCTCAGAAACAGCTAGAATACAATAAGTAGATAGGCGGGAAAAAACCAATCTATGTAACAAAACATTAAGTTGCCTGATTGGAGTTAAACTTAAGACGT
>NZ_JAUPTE010000114.1:0-10715 GCF_036701705.1 Microcoleus sp. w1-18aA5
GCTTAAGCTTCGGTGCGCCTACCTTAACGGATCAATATCCGTTTGATGCTCAAAAGCGCAAAACCGGGATGCTCCCGAATATAAGTACCTTTCCCATCTCGTTCAGGAACTAATTGCAGCTTGTTAATGAACTCATCATACTCTAAATTTTCATCTTCTTTCGGTGCAATAGTTTCAGAGTAAACTTCATATTCACCCTGCTCCCAAATCTGAGTAACATCTTTCAAATGCTTCTTCAGGACTTGAACAATCGGATTCCCTTCTAGTCCTCTTAATCCAAAAAAGTTCACAAATAAACTATCAGAAGTACACTCGAATCTCAGTTGGAAATACCAAGTTCCTTTTATAGTCAAGCCAGCGCTTGCTATTTTGAATGGCTTGGTTTTCTTGGCTCCAGATCGATGAGCTGGTGTAGTCGTTATTCGACAATCTGAGAGTACATCTGTGCCATAAACTTGGTAAATTTGGTCACAAGCTTGTTCAATGAGTATTTTAAGCTTAGGAACAAGTAATTTTTGTAGCTTATCAGCACGCTCTCGATTGTCTTCGACTGAGAAGAGATATTGTTCAGCAGACCCTATCAGTGGCAAGTCAAGGATGTGTGACAATTCGGTTTCCTCAACTGAATTCATATTTGCTCTCCGACATGACAAGTCCAACGAAAACTAATCGATATTTTAGCTTTTTTTCGACATATCCTGAAATAAGTCCTGCTTCCCCGGCTCCTAAAACTTGTGCTGTGGTGAGTTCTGGACAAGGGAAACGCTTATGGACTGGCGCACCCTACTATCGTCTTTTAAATGCCTAACAGCTTATGACTCAAATAAATCCCGATCGCACTGCTGGTACAATTGCGATCGACGTTTGCGCTCAATCAAACGGGCAGTATCTTTGTCAGATTTCGTCATCTCTGAGCGATCGCCCTGATGATACGATGAATTTTTACGGACAAACGAAAGAACACGCGATCGCGATCGCCCTGGAAAATTTAGCATCTCGCTACCGCCAGCAAGCGGAAGACTCTCAAAATATAGATTGGGATGCGGTGGAAATTTCGGATTCGGGAGTGCCGATTGAAAAGCGTTATCACGTAATTTTGCACTACGAACGAATTGCTAAAGATGAATCTAAGTTTGAGGCCATGCACAATACAATGATGGGAAATACAGTAGTTGAAAATGCCAAAATTTCAATAATTGAGATCGATCCCGATATCGAAATCGAGGCCAGAGGGCTATCAAAATATTGAGCCATCGGGACTTAGGTGCAGATGGGCATCTTACCCTACGCATCAACGATCGAAACGTGAGTTTGAGGCGGCGATCGACTAGAAGCGATCGCATAATTTCAAATCCCCAAAATTTCTTTTCTATTACTCCCCCGCAAAATCTGCCCTAAACTTCTCCACAACTCGATTCAACTCAACTGAATGAGAAGCCTTAAATAAAATACGATCGCCCTTTTCGACAAATCCCAACAACCGCTTTGCTAAATCTTCCCGCCCATCCTTGGCTGTAATATCTCCTATCTCCACAAAATGCAAACCCGCAGCGCCCGCGGCCATCGCCGCTGCTTCCTCAAAATCAGCAAAAACAAACAAAGCATCAAGCTGCAACTCTCGCGCCGCCATTCCCACTTGTCGGTGAAATTCGATCGCCCTATCGCCCAATTCCTTCATCGTTCCCAACACCGCAATCCGGCGCTTTCCAGGAGTATCTGCTAACAGTCTCAGGGCCGCCAACATCGACTCCAAACCAGCATTGTAAGTCTCATCCAGAATGACAATATCCTGCGGCAAATCGTAGCGGCGCGCCCGTCCATCCGGTAACTGCACAGACAAACCTTGCTTTAAAACTTCCCAATCAATACCTAAAACTTTTCCTACTGCCAAAGCCGCCAGATAATTTACAGCATTGTGGCGTCCAGGCAGCGGCAGTGGCAATTCAACGCCTTCTACCAACAGTTTATCATAATTGAGCAATTCCCCACACAAATCCCCGCCTTCTAAACCGTAAGTTAAAGTTTTTCCTTGCCAAACTTTCGCCGCAGTTGCGGTTAATCTATCACCATCGTGATTGAGAATAGCAATGCTATCAGCAGGCATTTCGGCTAAAAGTTCACACTTAGCTTGGGCTATCGCCTCTTCCGATCCTAATCGCCCGATATGTGCGGTTCCTACATTAGTAATTACCGCCACAGTAGGACGAGCAATTTGCGACAGTAGCGCAATTTCACCACGGCCGCGCATTCCCATTTCAATTACAGCATAATTGTGGGAAGGTGAAAGCTCCAGCAGAGTTTTTGGTACGCCAATTTCATTGTTGTAGTTGTATTGAGTTTTAAGAACATTTCCCTTCGTTGACAAAACCGCGGCAATTAACTCTTTAACAGTAGTTTTACCTACAGAACCAGTAACAGCAACTATAGGTATACTGAATTGGTCACGCCACCAACGGGCGATCGACTGATAAGCTTTTAAAGTATCATCAACGCGCAACAGCGGAAAATTAGGCATTTCCTGTTGCCAATGTCGATCGACTATCGCCGCAATCGCCCCCAAATCCCGGGCTTTTGCCACAAATTGATGGCCATCAAAATTCTCTCCCCGCAGCGCCAAAAATACTTCGCCCCCCTCAAGAGTGCGCGTATCTGTGGCAATACCTGTCCCTAAAGCTGTCAAAAGGTTCTCAGACACAGCAGGCAAAGGTACACTTAAAATTTCAGATAGTTGGGCTATACTTACACGACAAACCATAACCAGCACTCACATTTCAAATAATTATTTTCACAGCTAATTCTACCTCGCCCAATCTCAAATTTAACTTACACCGGGCTGCGGATCAGGATTGACCTTGATCATCCTAATACTAAATCGTCCGCCCACCAAGAAATTATCCCGTACCCCCCCACAATCTTTACCAATACTTTACAAACTCGATGGTATTTAAGGCCTTGCTAATTACCAACAATTCATGTCATGCTGGTGTTGATAAATAGTTTAACTAAGCAAAAAATATTGATCGGCTTAAGCTGCTGACAGCTTCTACCCATAAGCCTCATCCGGCGAGAAGCTCGGTTGACTCAATTGTTGCGATTCATTCGCCAATTCATCAAAATAATAGCGCTGAAAGCTCCTGCCCCAGCCTCGGAGGGTTAATCCACAGTGAACGACTACAACAGACAAAGCCACGAAGAAGAACAGCTACTTTACAAGCACTGGCTGGAGTTGGTACAACGAGAGCAGCCTGCCGAACTCATCAGCCGCTTTCGCACTTTGTTTATCCAGGGTAGCGGATATCCCGATCGCTCGATCGCCGAAGCACTCGAAAAAATAGCAGCCTCAGAACACGCCGAACAAGAATTCAAGTACATCCTCAACCGCTGCTGCCACATCCTGATCAACCGCTGGCAAACTTACCCCAGCAAGCAAGTAGCCATCCCTGAATTGATCGCTCTGTTTGAAGAAGCGCCCAAAAAAATATTATTTGCATACAATCGATCGCGCGGGCGAGGCTCCATCCCCCAATTAGTAAATCAATTTACCGAAAGCGAACAGTACCTCACCCTCCAACGTTTAGCCAAAGTCATAACTCACAACAATGAAGATAGCAGCAACAGCAAAACCCCTGCTACCCTTGCCCTCGGAACCTTAATTCCCCGTTACCCTTACCTCTACAAACACTGCCTCCTCAGCGACGACAGCACCTACGAACAGCAAAAGATCATTAAAAAAATCCAAGCTCAAAAGCAGCAGCAATTTGAGATCAACCTCTCACAATATGTCGCCCACCAAGTGAGAAAGGCTCACATAGCGCGTCGGGAAACCTCCCTTTCCTTCGGCAGAAATATACAGCCTATAAAAAATCCGACCCTGTTGACCGACCCGGAACTATTCTTTGCCCTCAAGCAATTTGTCGGAAAAGTAGAAGGAGCCGATACCTACAGACAGCTAGCGGGCCGTTTCACGGCGAACGCCAGCACATATCAGTCCTACCGCTCCTTTAAAGACGACTTGTACGAATACCTGATTTCTTCTGTCACCGACGATCGCTACGGCAAACGTCTCTTTAACGAAAAATTGTATAAGCAACTACAAAATACCCTACCCCACAGCGATGATCAGAAGTTTAACGAATTTTTAATGATCAGAACTTGCAGCCAGTTATTGAACTTTTTAGTAGTAGAGAGTCCTGTGCGGCCCAACCACTTTGTCTTCATCGACCTGATCTCAAACCTCGGGCCGACCCAAACCACAGGTTTGCTGCTGAAAATCGTACTAATTTGCGGCAAAGTCAAGCCCTACCTAGAAAAGCGACTGGCAATTTTGTTCGGTCATTACGAATGCAGTACCCGAGAAGGCGTGGTGTGGTTAGTCAAAGCCCTAGAAAACGTAAACCTAGCTTTGAGTACCAACTTTGGCAAGGTGGATGTATCTTTCCTGCGGTGAGAGGGCGCGGCATAACTTTCTCTGCTTCCAATGCAGGCAAAACATCACGCCGATCGACCAGGTTTCTGAATACCCTAAAAGTTTTACCTTTGATTAGAACAACTTAATTAACTCCTGAAACCTACTCAAAAGACATTATTCTATGTTAAAGTACCAAGTGTGAATCAGATTCAGTTGCAGGCTTTGTTCATTGCTACAGAATTGTCTAAAAACTTGCCCTTCTGTATCGGCAGGGGACTCTCCGAAACTGAAATCTTCGCACTGTCTAAATTTTGGAGTTATTCCTCATGTCGATATACGTCGGTAACTTATCCTACCAAGTTACCCAAGAAGACATCACCACCGTCTTCGCCGAATACGGAACTGTTAAGCGGGTACATCTACCTACCGACAGAGAAACCAGTCGCCCGCGCGGCTTCGGTTTTGTAGAAATGTCCACAGATGCAGAAGAAGATGCAGCGATTGCTGCTCTCGACGGAGCAGAGTGGATGGGTCGCGACCTCAAAGTTAACAAAGCCAAGCCCCGCGAAGATGAAGGTGGCCGGGGCGGCGGCAACCGGGGCGGCGGTGGCCCTGGAAAATTTGCTCGCGGAGGGGGCGGCGGCGGAGGACGTTATTAATTTCCTCTGATAAAGATTTGAGATTGAAGAGTTGAAATTGGCGCGAGAGCTCACCTAGCTCCGAACCACTTCCGGCCGTTCCGAAAAACTATCCTCTTCAAATTTCCATATCTACCGGATTAAATATACCAAAAAGCCAAGGGCCTAACCCTTGGCTTTTTGGTATGAGGGTTGACGGTATGAGGACGGTATGAGTCTGAAACCGGCTACGCGAATCCGTTGCAGTACCGTCAGGTTCTAATCGTCAGGTTCAATGCTGCTGCTCAACCCGTGATTATTGAGCGTTTCAGCGTAAAACTCAGCGTGTTCGAGAGCGCAAACAATCACCAATCCCATCCCGTTAGTATGGGCTTCCATCATCACATTTACCGCCTGTGGCTGAGTCAGACTCGGTACCGTCGCCATCAAAGTCTGCACCACGTACTCCATAGGATTGAAATCATCATTGTGCAGCAGAACGCGGTAGCGCGGTGCAAGCTTGCGGACTGTGGAAGGCTTTTGAATAATTTCGACAGACACTAATCTATACCTCCTGACTTGTAAAATGTTAAAATTTGTCAACAATCTTGAGCCGGATTCCTCCGCTGTGCAAGACTATCTCACTTTCAGCTATTTTATTGAAATCTGAAAATTCAGACAAGGCAGCCCCTGGGTCGATCGCGAGCTGTGAACCCAACACCAAACCCACAGGGCGTGTCCTGGGTCCTACGCAACCACATTCCTAGCGCCATAATATTAGAAAGGCGCGATCGGTTAAAAATAACAAACTACTACCTGTTGAGTCTCCAGAACTGAGGGAACGAACATTATATGAAACGCAAACCTAAATCCTACAACGACAGATTCATCGGCGACCCATCCCGAGGAGATGAAGACTCCGATTACTCCGGCTCCTTTGGCGGACAGTCGCGGCGTCAACCTCAGTCCGGCAAACCCTCTTTCCTCAATTCCGCCACATTAGGGATTTTAACAGCCGTCTTTATTCTGGGAATTGGCATTGGCATCGCCTTTAGCTCCACCGCTACAATTAGCCCAGAGAACGTAGCATCCCGCGAATTTATTGATCGCAGCGCCCCGAACCCAGAACTTTGCGTGCAGTTTGGAGCAAGCGCGATGGTGACAGATATGCGCCTCTACGTCACCCTCAACCCTTTCAACGTCTACATCTCGCAGCCGAGTATGCGCCCCGGATGCGTTTTGCGAACCAATAACTGGGCAATTCTTGAGCAAAGAAAACTAATCAGCCAAGACCAAGTGCGCGATTGCAAAAATCGCATGAACACCTTTGGCTTCACCGGCCCCCTGGAAGCTCAACCGGAAATTAACTGTATCTACCAAAACGACGGCGCTAAAAACCTGTTCCTGAATCAACCGGGATCGATAGCTCCAACCAGTGAAGGTCAAAATTTCTAAATCGCCGATATAGCGGTTTTTAGTTGAGTCAATTACAGATATGCGGTAGGACTTAGGCAAAGCCTAAGTCCTTATTTTGTTTCATAGGATGGAAAACTGCTCTAAGTAAATTTTGAACAAAGAGGTTCCAGGGAAGAAAAAAGTCTTCCTTCTTCCTTCTGCCCTCTTCCTTCTGCCCTCTTCCTTCTTCCTTCTTCCTTCTTCCTTCTTCCTGACATCCGTTACATCCGTTACAAAATCCGTTGCCGAACTTCCTTCTTCCTTCAAAAACCAAACTGGGGGAAATCTTCCGTTAACTGAACTTGCAAAATTTGACCGGGTTGAATCGTAGCAGGTTGAGGAGCAGCGACGTAAGTTGTAGCAACACCACCGGCTGCTCCCGCCAACAAACCGATACCAGAAAAGCCGCTCAGCAAGAACAAAGCTAAGCCACCAATACCAGTATTTCGCAACAAACTGCGATCGGAAGGCTCTTGTCGGCGGCCGCCCACGGGTTCGGAGCGAGCCAAGAGAGGGATATTGCGGCCGTTGAGACTAATACCTTCGACCACAAATCGACTGCCGAGGTTCGTTGTTTCAAACCGACCGATGACCGGCGTATTAGCAGGTACGATCGTATTGCCGCGGCTGTCGAGAATTCCCCCTTGCAGGAGCAGCACTTCCTCTCGGCTAGGCTTCGCTTGCAGGCGCAAAGCCCGATCGCCGGGGTATAGCAAACTGAGCTCCGTGCCCGCCCGCAGCAAGACATTCGCCCCAGTCGCAGCCTGCAAAGGAGCATTTGAGCGGCCGCGAGGAAGTGGTTCACCAAAAGTAAGAAAAGTAAGCGTCCGCTGTTGGGGTGCAGCAGCAGCCGTTATTTGAGGGTCTAGGCGGGGTAGAGCAGCAGCTTGTACCCCACGGCGTTCGTCAAGGCGAACATTGACTAAAGGCACTCTTAGAGGCCGGATTTGGTCATTGGGAGTTGACCGCGGCGAAAAATTTGTACCGGGATTCAGGGAAGTAGGAGATTCAGGTCGATCGACCTCTGTGGCAGCAGTTGAGTTGGAATCTGTCGGTGGCTGGTTTTGCGGTACTTGTATGGCAGTCTGGGGTTGAGTTTCGGGAGTTTCCATAATTGGAGTCGGTTCGATCGAAGGACGCAACACCCAGCGATTTTCTACCCCGCTTCTTTGGAATTGAACTTGCCCTGCGCTGAAACCGACTCCTGGAGCCAAATTGACCAGAATTCTCGCCGTTCCCGGTTGAAGTTGACTCACCCCCACAGAACGCACTCTGCCTTGCGGGTATAGCTGAGTTGCATCTACTCCGATCTCAGTATTGGGCAAATCCACAGCAATCTGAGACGGGTTGAGTAGAGAATATGTGGGGGTTGTTCCCTCTGGGAGAGTAATTTCTAGCTGATTTGTCGCCGGATCGAATTGCCAACTTGTCACTGTAGAAGCATTTGCTGGTTCCAGTGTTGCCGGCACTGCTGCAACTGCGGCGACGACTGCTAGACTCAGACTCAGTGACTCGATCGCAAACAATCCCGCTGGTAGAGAATTAACAGTCAATTTTTGTAAGCCTTCCCCAAATCGGGTGAGTAATTTTTTGTATGGCATGGCGGCTAAGTGAAATTTTTGATCTGAAATAGATTATGGATGGGAAAATTTTGCGTTCGGATGACGCTGAAAGTTTAGCATTATTGCGATATGAAAAATTTAACTAAATGGAAATTATTACGATCGCGCTTCGTTATTAACAACAAGTGGTGTCAGGTTAGACAAGATGAAATAGAATTGCCAAGTGGACAAATTATAGACGACTTTTTTGTTAATGTCCGGCCCAATATCGCCCTCGTATTTGCCACAACAGAGCAGCAAGAACTTGTATTAGTGCGACAATACAGACACGGAGTAGGCGAAATTTTGCTGGAACTGCCTGCTGGATCTTTCAACCCTGCTGAAGAAAGCGGGAAATCGGCAGCCGCCAGAGAACTTGCCGAAGAAACGGGATATGTTGCTGAAGAAATTTTGGAACTAGCAACCTTATATGATAACCCCGTAAAAGACACCAATTCTATCTACCTATACTTTGCTAAAAATGTCAAGCTTGCCAGCAAAATACAATTAGATATTACAGAAGATATTGAAGTAGTTTTAGTCCCCATTGCTGAACTTTTGGTGAAAATAAAAAACCGAGAAATTTGTGTAGCAGGAAGCATCGCAGCTATTTTTTTAGGATTAGAATTTTTGAATAAACAGCGGTAAGGTGCTGTATGAATAGAACATTACACGCTGTTTAATGCGCTTTGTTTTCAAGGAGAAAGAGTAAGAAAATCGAGAGCAGTGATAGAATTATCAGCACCAAAAACCTGAGCCAAAACCTCCCCAGTCGCAGCAAATTGCAGCAGTGTGGCATTCGCAGTAAAGTTAATTTGCAAAGCCTCAAAACTCAAGCCACCAGCCAGAACAAACTGATCACTTCCTACGGAAAAATTGAGCACAGTATCCATACCACTATTAGCGCTTAACACAAAGCGATCACTCCCAGTACCCCCAATCAAAGTATCATCTGAGCCATCACCAAACAGCCAGTCATCTCCTGCACCCCCATTGAGAATATCGCGATCTTTCCCTCCATAAATAGTGTCATTACCATCATCACCATTGAGAGCATCTTGACCTTCATTGCCATATAACAGGTCATCGCCATTACCACCATTAATACAGTCTTGCTGACCGTCTTCACCCACAGCCCCTCGCAGATTTTCCCCGCGATCGCCACTAATGGTATCATTACCTTCATCGCCACACAAAATATCGCTACCATCATCGCCGTAGATCAAATCATCGCCAGCATCTCCATTTACCAATTCGTCATCCTTGCCACCACGAAGGGTATCGTTACCAGAACCCCCATCGAGAGAGTCGGAACTTTCACCGCCACCCTGAAAATCATTTCCATCTCCGCCAAATAGCAAGTCGCGGCCATCCACATCGGACACTAACTCGTTTTGCAAGCCACCATAAAGCGAATCGTCTCCCTCATCGCCGACAATCGTGTCGGAACCGAGTTCGCCCCAAATCAAGTCGTTGTCTTTGCCACCGTAAACTAAGTCATTACCTTTGCCGGCAAAAATGCTATCGTTACCGCTGCCACCGCCGATGATGTCGCCGGTGTCGTTGCCGAAAATTAAATCACCTTCATCAGTCGCAATTGTGCTACCTGCTGCAGTGCCGTAGTCGCCGATGATGGTGTCGGAACCTTGATTGCCGTAGAGAGTATCCGAGTCAGTTTCGCCGAAAAGACGATCGCCCCCTTTGCCTCCAAACAGCAAATCCCGTCCGTTACCACCTCGCAAGGTGTCGTCTTGTTCTTGGCCGTGAAGTAAGTCGTTGCCATCGCCTCCTGTCAGCAAATCGAAGCCGTCGGGGTCACTGTCTAGGGAGTGGAGGAGGCCACCAAACAAAGAGTCGTCTCCGTTGTCGCCGTCCAGGGTGTCCGGGCCTTTGTCACCCCAAATTAGGTCGTTGTCGATGCCACCATAGGCGATGTCAGGGCCTTTGCCGGAGTAAACGGTGTCATTGCCTTGAGTGCCGGCAATGGCGTCGCCGGAATCACCGCCGAAAATTAGGTCGCTGTCGTTGTCGGTTAAGTCGATGTTGTTGCCGTTGTCGCCGACTATGGTGTCAGAACCGCGATCGCCGTACAATGTGTCGGAGTTGCGATCTCCAAAAATGCGATCGTCTTGTTTGCCACCAAATACGGCATCGGTTTGTTTGCCGCCGTAAACGATGTCGTTGCCCTTACCGGCAGCTATGTAATCTCGCTGTTGGTCGCCGAAAGCGATATCGCTGCCGCCTTCACCTAATACTGTGTCGTCGCCACCAAAGGAGAGAAACAGTTGGTTGGTTTCGTTTCCTGTTAAGGAATCGTTTCCGGGAGTGCCGATGTTGGTGTTTTGGATGTCGATGAGTTGGGCGGCGTTGGAGTCGAAGTTGAGTATGGGGGAAGGCTGGGGGGGGGTAAATGTGATCACAGGGGGCCCTTGCAGGGGGGCGCAACCGCAACTGGTATCTGGTTCGGGTACTGGGTTGAATATGGGGGGTGGTGTTGGTTCCGCTGCGGGTGTGGGTGTTGGTTCTGGGATGCGTGGTGTGGGTGTTGGTTCCGCTGCGGGTGTGGGTGTTGGTTCTGGGATGCGTGGTGTGGGTGTTGGTTCCGCTGCGGGTGTGGGTGTTGGTTCTGGGATG
>NZ_JAUPTE010000114.1:10725-15770 GCF_036701705.1 Microcoleus sp. w1-18aA5
CGGGTGTGGGTGTTGGTTCTGGGATGCGTGGTGTGGGTGTTGGTTCCGCTGCGGGTGTGGGTGTTGGTTCTGGGATGGGTGGTGTGGGTGTTGGTTCCGCTGCAGGTGTGGGTGTTGGTTCTGGGATGCGTGGTGTGGGTGTTGGTTCTGGGACGGGTGGTGTGGGTGTGGGTTCCGGGACGGGTGGTGTTGGTGTTGGCGCTGGTGTTTGTGGTGTGGGTGTGGGTTCCGGGACGGGTGGTGTTGGTGTTGGCGCTGGTGTGGGTGTGGGTGTTGGTATTGGTGTTGGTGTTGGTGTTGGTTCGTTCAGGGGAATGGCAGAGACAGTAGCGCTGGCGGGGCTGATAGCGCCCTGGTTGTCTGTAGCGCTGTAGGTGAAATTTGCTGTTGTAAAGTTGGCTGTCGATTGGAAAAATAATTGGTTAATGTCAGCAGGTGTCAGAATTTGACCGGCCGTGACAATCGTTCCGCCGGTATCGGGATTGCCTAAAAATATCAGCCCTTCATTTGCTGGTGGGACGGTGTTGATGGTGAAGGATGCGATCGACCCGTCGGGGTCGCTTCCTCCGAGTCCTGCGATCGCCACAGTGCTGCTGGGGGCGATTTCGAGGTCGACGTTGTTAGCTACTGGCGGTTGGTTGGGCTCCGGCAGCAGCGCCGATACAGTAGCGCTGGCGCGGCTGGTAGCGCCCTGGTTGTCTGTAGCGCTGTAGGTGAAATTTGCTTTTGTAAAGTTGCCTGTCGATTGGAAAAATAATTGGTTAATGTCAGCAGGTGTCAGAATTTGACCGGCCGTGACAATCGTTCCGCCGGTATCGGGATTGCCTAAAAATATCAGCCCTTCATTTGCTGGTGGGACGGTGTTGATGGTGAAGGATGCGATCGAACCGTCGGGATCACTTCCTCCGAGTCCTGCGATCGCCACAGCGCTGCTGGGGGCGATTTCGAGGTTGACATTGTTAGCTATCGGCCGTAGGTTGGCGGGAGTCGGAGTCGGTGCGGGTGGGGGAGTCGGGGCAGAGGCGATGCTGGTGCTAACAGTTGCGCCGGGATCGCGGCCGTTATTGTTGTCGGGATTTGGGTCATTAGTGGTTGAGGTACTTCTTGCCGTGTTGCTGACAGTGCCGGTCGCCGGGGCTGGGAATCTGACAGTCCGGCTGACGGCCACGCCGTCAGCTAAGCTGGCAATGGGCGGAAAGCTGACAATGCCTGTGGCTGGGTCGTAAATACCGCCGTTGGATGCTGTAACGCCCGTTAAACCGGGAACGATGCTGTCTGTAACGGTGATGTTGGTAGCGGTACTCGGCCCTCTGTTTTCGGTGAGAATTGTGTAGGTGACAGTCGAGCCTGCGGCCACAGTAGCGGGCCCGGTTTTGATCGTAGCTACATCGGCGCTATCGGTAATCGTGGTGGTGACTCTTGCCGACGGGCTGCTGCCGTTGTTGTTGTCAGGGTTGGGGTCTCGGCTCGTTGAGGTGCTGCTAGCAGTGTTGGCGATGGGGCCGCCGGTGGCGGGAAGTGGAAAACGGACGGTTCTGTTGGTGCTGGCTGCGCTGGCTAGGGATGTGATCGTCGGCCAAGTCACAATACCTGTAGTTTGGCTGTAAGTTCCGCCCTCCGAGACGCTGACTCCTGTTAAACCCGGAACAATGGTGTCGGTGATCACCACATTGGTTGCTGCACTCGGCCCACTGTTGGCTGCCGTAATTGTGTAAGTAACAGTCGATCCGGCTGCTGCCGTAGCGGGCCCGCTTTTGATTGTAGCTACATCGGCGCTATCGGTGATCGTGGTGGTGACTCTTGCCGACGGGCTGCTGCCGTTGTTGTTGTCAGGATTGGGGTCTCGGCTCGTTGAGGTGCTGCTAGCAGTGTTGGCGATGGGGCCGCCGGTGGCGGGAAGTGGAAAACGGACGGTTCTGTTGGTGCTGGCTGCGCTGGCTAGGGATGTGATCGTCGGCCAAGTCACAATACCTGTAGTTTGGCTGTAAGTTCCGCCCTCCGAGACGCTGACTCCTGTTAAACCCGGAACAATGGTGTCGGTGATCACCACATTGGTTGCTGCACTCGGCCCACTGTTGGCTGCCGTAATTGTGTAAGTAACAGTCGATCCGGCTGCTGCCGTAGCGGGCCCGCTTTTGACCGTCACTACATCAGCGCTATCGTTTGTAATAGTGGTCGTGACTCTCGCATCCGGGCTGCTGCCACTGTTGTTACCGGGTACGGGATCGATCGTACTGCTGCTGCTGAATACACTGTTTGTAATAGGGCCGAGTGTAGTTGGGGCAGTAACAGTTACCGTGCGCGTGGCGGTGGCCCCAAGAGGTAAATTCGGAATACTCCAGGAAACCAGTCTCGTTGTCGGGTTGAAAGTGCCGTCGCCGTTGGCACTACCAAATACTGCCCCGTCGGGCAATCTATCTTCAATCACCACGTTTTCGGCGTCGTTCGGGCCGTTATTTACTGTCGTAATTGTGTAAGTAATGGGGCTATCCGGTGCCGCTGCCGCCGGGCCTGTTTTCGTTGAGGCAACATCTGCTGTAGTAAGCGGCACGTCTATAGTTTGGATCGACAAAGTGCGAACGTCGTGAATATTTGTTGCGTCTCCCGTTGAACCAGCAAAACCAAATTTGAATGTTGCCGGGATTGGCTCGTCTATCTCCTCTTGTAAATTGGCAATGTCGATAAGAGTCTCACCCGGATCTGCAAACGAACCATTATTGTTGAGATCAAAGTTAACAGTGAGACGGTTTGGCGTTGCAGAATTGGGGGGTTCCAAAATAATTTGAACTCTTCTTCTGGCTGCTTCGCGGCTGCTAGTAATGGTGTTGATCGGCCCGTTTGGAGGCAGAGGATTTACGGTATCGGGAATATTATCTATTCCCTGCGGCACAAACGTAGAAGTTAAAAATCGATATCCCGTAGATTCGCTACCTCGAAGTGTTACCGAATCTGCTCTACGAGTCACCCCAATTCCGCCTACACGCCCTTGAGTTTCACTTGAGAAATTTCCAAATTCATCCAATCCAATTCCTAAATAACCTCCCCGTAAACCGGACTGATTTGTATCTGTATTTTGGGCGTAGCCGAGAGACCCTCCATAGCCTCCAGCTACTGTAGGCGTCACAGTACCGTCAATTAAAAAGAAACTTATGCCGTCCCCTGTCCGCCCTGCTAAATTCGGACGTGCAGTGCCGTCGTAGGCAAATATATCAAAGACAATGTTAAGACCACTATTGACAGGAACCTGACTGTTATAGATGACAAAAGTAGATTGGTCAAAAGTTCTTGTAGTTAATCTTAACGCCCCGCTGCCAACCGGGTCTATGTTCAAACCTGGAAAACTCTCCGTTCCGGTTCCTGCTGTTAAAGCCGGAGCGTCTGACGTGCCTGTTACCCCAGAGATCCAAGGTCCGATTAGACGTGCGTCTTGAAAACTTTCGTCCACTAAACTAATGAGGACAGCGCTGTAAGTTTCCTGGGTTTTTGTTTCAAAGGCTATTGCGGTTTTTACTCGTCCGGCTGTAACATTTAATTGCCAGTTTCCTCCTAATTTTGCACTGCCAATTAGATTGTTGGAAGCCGCTATGTTTGCGCCTGTTAATTCTCTCAGCTTCTGCACGAAAGCAATCCCGGCTTTTCCAGCCCCAACCTGACACGCTAATATTAAAATATCGGCTTTTTCCGTGAAGGCATGGCGCCACTGTTGCAAATGCCGATCGTACTTTGGTAAGTTTTCATCCTTCAGTAAAGTTGACCCCAGTTGCACCGAAGCTTCCTTGCCGTGAGCAACTATCTGAAGGCTGGCAATGGAGCTGCGTTTAGCTAAAATCTCAGTAATTTGTTCTACTCCGTCCAGACTTCGATCAAGGACAATTATCTCTGTCCCCGGTTTGACTCCGCTGGCAAGATGCTGATAATTCTCTACCCTCGGATCGATGCAAACTAAATGTTTTTTACGTTGAGTATTAACGCCCCGACTCGCTTTTGTTAAACAGGAAATATTAATAGCCCGATCACCGACTAACGGCGTCCCAATCAAAGAAACTTTTATGCAGTCAGTGTCGTGGCGATCGCAACTTAATTTGTGAATTGGCGAAGAGTAGTTGCACCATAAATTTTTCATGAGTTAGATAGCTCCTTGATTTGTTAATCGTCAATCTTCAGTGGTAGATATTATTGTTAATTGCTAATGGAAATCTCTAATTACTAATTTCTCGACTTCGCATACTTAACAAGTTCTATTTACTTCGATTTTTTTTTGTGCGACATCTTCCTAAAGTAGCAGTTAGCTGTATTTACCTAGTAAATCAGGGTTTTTTTAGCCAATTCAGACGTAGTGCCAACTTATTTTATGATGAGGAAAAATGATCGCAATCTCCGAAAATACACCTTTTAATTAGATATTTTTTGCCTAAATGCAGTTGACAAGCATTCTTGTTTGTAGTAAACAAAGCTTGGATTTCCGATTTTCACTCAGACTTGATTCTTTATCAAGAACAAATTTTAGGGCTGTCAATCAGCTCAATGTCAGATAATCTATATTTTACTAAAGAAATAATTATAAATTTTGTAGTTATCAACTTCGTTTTCTGGCTTTTGTCAAGAATGAATGACTCACTACCAAAATTTCAGGGCCGTCAGCAAGTCGAATCAGCAATAATTCATCGGCTTGATATTTTTTGTAGTAATAATTAAAAACTCGGTTTATTTAACAAACCGATTTGCTATAACTTTAGGAAAAATTCAGCTAATCTATATTTCACTCAAGAAATGGTTATAAATTTTGTAGTTATCAACTTTTTTTCTGGCTTTTGTCAAGAATGAATTACTCACTAATAACCAATTTCAGGGTTATCAGCAAGTCGAATCAGCAATAATTCATCGGCTTGATATTTTTTGTACTAATAATTAAAAACTCGGTTTATTTAACAAACCGAGTTGCTATAATTTTAGAAAAAATGCAGCGAATTTAATGCGCTTTGTTTTCAAGGAGAAAGAGTAAGAAAATCGAGAGCAGTGATAGAATTATCAGCACCAAAAACCTG